>JAADIU010000138.1 GCA_013151185.1 Planctomycetota bacterium | reverse complement strand
CAACCGCGTCCGCAGCGAGCGGTACTGCTCGGAGACGGCTGACGAACGGTTGTAGTAAGCCACCACCGATTCGTGAATGCCGGCTTCGAGCGAGGTTTCCGGAACCGTGGGTTCAACGACACGAAAGTCGCTGATCGATTCGGTTTCGTTCGTTTCTTCGGTGATCGGCGGATCAAGCAGCGCAGTCGTCGAGCCGCCATCTTCCGCCAGTCGGCGACGACGTTCATCTTCTGCACGCTTTAACGCTTCGGCGATTCTTCCCATTCTCAAATTCTCGCTACCCGACGGTTGCCCGAAAGGTTATTCGTCGCTGTTGGTGTATTCATCCGTCGAATCGATAATACCTGCCGGTGTGTTGTATGCCTGGATGACTGGCTGGAAGGGGAACAGAACCTCCTGCACACGCAGTCCAAGCCACCCAAGCGGTGTCGGCGGAACGAGAACGATATCGTTGGGCTGGAGAAGCACGTTGAGGCTGGTGTCTCCGGTCCGAATCATCCGGTCGATGTCGACCACGATCTTCCGCCGTTCGTCTTCATGTGGGCTGCTGCGAATGACCTGCACTTTCGTGCGTGCGGCGATGAACGACATGCTTCCCTTGGCGAGTACGTCGAGCACGGTGTCGCGCCCGGTGTATGGCATCGACGTCCATGAGTCGGCGACCACACCACCGCCTTGGTTGCCGCCTCCGCCACCACCTCCGGACCGCACCTGCCCCGCAAGGTATATTTTCTTCGAGCGGTGCAATGTTACACGCACCTGCACTTTGGGATCTTCGTAATAAGGTTCGAGCAATCGCATGATTTTTGCGGCAATTTCCTTTTCGGTCATGCCAACGACTTTGACCGGTCCAAGCAATCGCAATGAGATTTTTCCATCGGGACGGATGGTTTGGCGCACATGATCGATTTCCAAGACCTGGGGTGCTGAGATTTCGATGACGTCGGGGATGCCAACGCGGTATTCGATCGCCGACACTTCGTGCTCGTGGGCTTTGAGAAACGAGACCAAATCCTTGTGCTTGGATTGGCACCCGGTAGAGACAGTCAGTGCCCCCAGTGCAATCACAACCGTCATCAGTTTTCGTCCCGGCAGCTTCACGTGTTCCATCTCCAGCGACCCTGCGTGCGATTTTGCAATCAAAGGTTGCGCTCGAATGGCGAGCGGGTCCGATTTATCAGGTCCGCAATCGCTTCGACATATCGGGCGTCCGCTGGGATTATCGGGAGAAGATGCGCAGCGCTGAACCAATCGCGCGAATAATCCGCATGATTTCGGACCGATCGCTGGTTGTGTTTGATCAGAGTGAACGCCCACGCTGATCGGGCATCGCTATCTTCAGCGCCCCCGGATCACGACCGATATTCTCAGGACCGAATATGTTCGGTGCAACAAACTCAAAGTCGCACAACACTGACGAGACTTCGCCATGTATGCATCTTCTTTCGGACTCCGTGAACTCCCGTTCAACAACACGCCCGATCCCCGCTTCTTCTTCTCGACACCCGATCACGAAGAAGCGCTGGCTTCGCTCATTTACGCCATCGCAGAGGGAAAAGGTTTCGTCGTTCTCACGGGTGAAGTGGGCGCAGGCAAAACTCTTGTGACGCGCCTGATGCTGCGACACTTCGGAACCAGCATCGCATTCGCCAGCATCAACAACACGCAGATCAACGCCAATGAACTGTTGCAAACCGTTTGCTCGGAGTTCAACCTCGAAACTTCACCGCAGGCAACCAACGTAGAACTGACGCGAACCTTGCAGGATTTTCTGCTTTCCAGTTTCGCGATGAACAAACCCGTGGTCCTCATGCTCGACGAGGCGCAGGCGCTCACCCGCGAGGCATTTGAACAGATCCGGATGATCGGAAACTTAGAAGCCGACGACGCGAAGCTCCTTCAAATCGTCATCGTGGGTCAGCCCGAACTGCGGGAAATGTTTGAAGCCAACGACATGCGGCAGCTTCGGCAGCGGATTTTTCGCAGCTTTCATCTGGGAGCGCTCTCCAGGTCGCAGGTGGAGGGCTACATCCGCCATCGACTCAGCGTTGCGGGGTCCTCGTTTCCCGAGAAGATTCTGAGCAAGTCGGCGATCGATGCGATTTACGACTATGCCCAGGGCTTGCCCAGGTTGATCAACACGCTGTGCGACAATGCGCTGCTCAGTGCGTATGCTTCCGACACGCAGGAAATCGACGGTGCGTTCGTCAGGAACGTCATCGCACAAATGATGACCGTTGCCCAGGGCGGTTCAAAGTTTGCGTCACCCCGTGTTCGCCCGCCCGCGACATGGCAGCCGACCGCTACCCACACGCAGGGGGGAAGCGTCGCCGCCCCCGCAGTTGTGCAAGAGCAACCGGAAGACTTTGGCACCAACGTGTTTCGCCCCGTTTCTCAAACAGAATTGGAGTCGGCGGTTCGCCCATCGCAAATCGCTTCGCAAGCCGTGGAACAGTCCGCACCCGACGACACCGGCCAGATGCGTCGCCTTGCGGTTTTGATCCGGCGATTGTTGGCTGAAGCCAAGACAGCAACCGACGATGTGCGCTCCGCGGTGAGTGATTCGCAAAACGCTCGACGGTCAGCCGAGCAAACGTTGGCGCGTCTGGGAGAGCAAACCGCGCGAACCGGTCGGCTAACAATTTCACTGCGGGACCTGTTCGACAAGCTGGAGAAAAGGGCGATGCGCCTTAGGGACGGTGGACAAGGCAGTGTTGCGAAGAGAGCGGCGGGTTCATTCGATCAACCGGCCCGACCGAAAGCCGGCACGGAGTCGTTCGACCGCGCGCTGCGGAAGAATCGACGATCACTCGATGAGGTGCGTGGTTTGATCGAGGCGACGCGCAAAGCCCAACGCGGGCGCGGAGCAGATGACATCGCAGGCAACACATCGCCATCGCCTTCGAGCGACTTGGCGAAGCAGGTCCGCGATCTGGCGGACTTGTGCAACGGAGTCGCGGCGACTTGACCCAGACCAATGGGCAGTGTGACCGATAGGCAGCCCGGCTGGCGCGGACCACGCAAGCAGTGATCAGTTCTCTTCTTCCTCTGCTTCCGGATCTTCCGCTTCCTCTGCGGGTTCCTCGGTTTCTTCGTTTTCTTCCTGCTCTGCCGCGACGTCGTCGCCTTCACTGTCGCCGCCAGATAGTTCGCGGCCCAGCTCTTTTAAGCCGGGGCTTTTCTCACCCCGCTCACGCGCGATGGGACGATTTTTTTTCCCGCGATTCTGCATCTTTTCCAAATCCGCGACCTTGCGCGTAAAGTCTTTCACTTGGTCTTCGTCCAGTTCATCCAGCAGGGCATCGAAGAGGATGGCGTCGGATTCTTCGGTTGAGACGCCTTTGGCTTTTGCGGCACGTTGCTCCTTGGACGCCTCGACAAAGAGGCGGCGAACGTTTGCCCGCTGATCTCCCGAGAGGTCCAGCGCGTTGGTGGCGCTTCGGTACAAACGAAGTTTCGATCGGGCAGCCGACCTTGATCCATTTAGCCGCTTCGTGAATCGGTCGGCCAGTGGGTCGAATATCCCGAGTTGTTCTTCATTGAGAAGTTCGCGAATTTCTTCGTAGAGTGCTTCGTGGTCGCGGGGCTCGGCTTGATCATCCCGCGTACCGCGTAGTTCGCTGATTTCTTCACGGAGTTCCTGAACGCGCTCGGTGTCGCGATCTTTTTGCGCATCGCGCATTTCATCGACCAGTTCGCGGATGGCCCCGGTCCTTTCTCGCTTTGCCTCGCGGTCGGATTCAGTGTCGGCGGCTAATTCTCCGATGTACTCTCGGAATACCTCGCTCACCTCTTCGGCACTCTCTTCATCCAGTTCGAGGGCGCGGGAGATTTCGACTTCAAATTGCTTGATGAGGCGAATGTCTTTCGCCAGATTTCGGCGCGGTGTTCGGGAACCCGTCAGTCCTGCCGCTTCCCTCGCGGATTGCGGCACAGTTGGCTTTGCCGGGACCTGCTCATCCGGATCGACTTGGGCAAAGACCGCCGATGACATCAGAATGACACTAAGCAGCGAGATGTTCAGTTTTATTCGGAGCATGGCTTGTGAATTCCCTTCTCATCCGACACCCGACGCGGGTGTCATGTTTGAACCCTCAACGTAAGATAGATACCCGTCGGACTCCAAGCGGTTGAGCATGATACCGTTTGCCCGCGCACTTGGTAAAGTATCGACACGCGAACAAAAAATTCTCAGCACGGCTGAACTTCGGACCCTGTTGACCAAGTTCAACGCCGGGCTATAACCCCTGTTCTGACATGCACCTACAGATCATCGCCGCTTTCGCCATGCTTCTTTGGTGGCCCGACCAATCCCCGCCGGATGTCTGGGTTTCCAGCCCCGTCTGGTGTACGCTCCTCGCTTGGCTGAATCCCGCAATCTGTATTCTGCTGGCACGGATTTTCACACGGAAGGTCGTTTCTCGACTGCGGACCGATCAGGCGGCAGCGACCCGTACGCTGAATTCTTTTCATCGCAAGTCGGGGATACTTCGATTGATCCTCTTGGCTGGCGTTGGGGCAGATTTATTTCTCACCGGCCATCCGGGCCAGTTGATGGCGAGTTCATACCTCTCGGTGCTTCCGGGTTTGCCGCAGATGTTCTTACTGCTGCCGTACCTGATGGGTATGGTTGGGCTTTGGTGGGTCACGTTTCCCGTCGAGCGCGCCAGCCGAGACGCAGGTTTCCTTGGCAGCACCTCCACACGATTCGAATATGTTGTGTTCAACGTTCGTCACCAACTCCTCATCGTGGCGATACCGTTGTCGTTGATCGTCATCGCCTACGCAGCGACCCATGAAAACCGAGCGTGGTTTGTTCAACATACCGGTTCACCCTGGGCACCGGAAGCCGTTCTCGGTTTCGTTGCAACCGTTCTGTTCATCGTGTCGCCCGTCTTGCTTCGGTACATCTGGTCGACGTCGCCCTTGCCCCCCGGTCCGTTGCGCGATCGCTTGGAGGCGCTCTGCGCGAGAATCGGTTTGCGCGTCAGCGACATTCTTATTTGGAATAGCGGCGGGCAACTCGTCAACGCTGCCGTCATGGGCATCTTTCCGCGCGTGCGATACATTATGTTGTCCGATGCACTCATCGACTCGATGACCGAGGAGGAAACCGAATCGGTGTTCGGCCATGAAGCCGGGCATGTGCATCACCATCACATTCCGTTTTTTCTGCTCTTCGCGCTGGCGAGCATGTTGGTCGTGTCCGGCATCATGGAGTTGCTGACCCGCATGTCGCAAGGCGTCGATGCAATCTGGGAACTTGATCGACAGATGATCCAGACCATCGGGATGGCGGCATTGCTGCCTTTGTGGGGGATTTGCTTCGGTTGGATTTCTCGGCGCTTTGAACGGCAGGCGGATGTCTACGGCGCGTGGTGTGCCTCGCCGCATGACGATAACGCAGCCTGCAAACTGCCTTGCTGTGTCCACAACGACATCGATGGCCAGCCGGGGGAAGGCGTTTGCGCGACGGGCGCTCAGACGTTCGTCGGGGCGCTTCGCAAGGTCGCGTTTCTCAACGGGATTCCACCCACCGAGCCGAGTTGGAGGCATTCCAGCATTGCGTCACGGATGGCGTTCTTGACGGCACAGTCTGGCGATTCGATGATGGCCCTTCGTTTCGCCCGGAAAATCCGAAACATCAAGCGATGCCTGCTTGCGTGCTGTCTGGTTGGATTGATCATCACCGGTGCCTACGTCGGCTGGCATCCGGGCTATCGGCGAGACATCGTTCGCAGCGTGGTCGAGCCGATGCGGCGACTTTTTAATTGAGACTTTTCAATTGAGACTCTTCAATTGACGAATACCCGATCGATCTCGATCAGACCGATCAGAAAGAAAAACGCGCCCGATGCCAGCCAAAGTCATTCAAGGAACAACACTGTCTGCGCGAATTCGTGAACACAGCGAAGCCCGCGTGCGCAAGTTGGCAGATGCAGGTGTTGCGGTTCGCCTCGACGCGATTGTTGTGGGCGCTCCCGAGTCCGGGGTTCTCTACGCGCGGTCGCAGGAAAAACGGTGCAAGCGCATCGGAATCGACTACCGTTTGCACACGCTTCCCGAAGATGCCACCAATCAAGATGTGCAAAACCTTATCGACGGTTTGAATCGCGACCCGGACGTCACCGGCATTCTGCTCAACCTCCCGTTGCCCGATCACTTGGACGCGTCGGCTTCCCAGTATGCCATCGATCCGTACAAAGATGTGGAAGGCGTGAGCCCATCGAATATCGGGCTGATGTTCTATGGCACACCGGTCATCGCGCCATGCACGGCCTTAGCCGTCATGACAATTCTCAAAGAAGCGAACGTTGATGTCAGAGGCATGGATGTTGTGGTGGTCGGCCAAGGCAACATCGTGGGAAAGCCCATCGCGTTGGCGCTCATCGCCGACGAAGCCTCGGTCGTTTCGTGCAACGAGTACACGCGCGAACTAGCCGACAAAACACGCAAGGCTGATATCCTCATCGCAGCCGCTGGCGTTGCGGAAATGATTACCGCCGACCATGTGAAAGAGGGGGCGATCGTCATCGATGTTGGCATCAACACCATCGCGGAGGATGTAGAAGCCGGCACGCCGTCGCGGGTGGTTGGCGACGTGAAGTTCGACGAGGTTGCGGCGAAGGCATCGATGATCACACCCGTTCCCGGCGGGGTCGGCCCCGTGACGGTGGCGGTCCTTCTTCAAAGTGCCATCGATGCCGCAAACAAACAACTGGGCACGCGACGTTTCAGATGAATCAGCGTCGGTGCGAGAAAGTGGCCTGCTGGCCTGTTTACGCACAATTGTAAATAATTGAATAATCGTTCAAAAAACCTGCTTTGATTCTTGATTATTCATTCAACAATGGCATAATGAAGTAAGTTGATAGCGATGATGCGTGGCAGACCAAGGCAATTTGATGAGGGCGAAGCACTGGAAGCCGCGATGGGTGTTTTTTGGCAGAAGGGATACGAAGGCGCGTCGTGTGAAGATTTGCTGACCGCGATGGGCATCAACTCCGGCAGCATGTATGCCGCGTTTGGCGACAAGCAATCGTTGTATGACCGGGCGTTTGAGCATTTTTGCGACACCACGCTCGGGCCCGTGTTGGATATTCTTAACGGACCGGGAAGCCCGCTGGAGAACGTGCGATCGTTGGTGCGGATGTGGGCAGATTTCATGGCCGGGCCCGATCGCAAAGGCTGCTTTATCGACAACACGCTCATCGAATTCGGTGGTGAGAAGAGCGGGGTGGCTGAGATGGCACGCGCGGTGACCAGCCGAGTGCAACGCGTTTTGGAACAGAAACTTGGCGACGCCCAAGAAACCGGCGAGCTTTCAGATGCCGTCAAGCCAGCAGACATGGCCGCATTCCTGATAAATACGAAGCAAGGGCTAAGCGTGATGTCGCGGGCAGGTGCCGAAGAAGCCGCGATCCGAGGCGTAGTGAATACAACGCTATCGTTCTTGCGATGAGCAGTGCAGCGGTGAAATCGAACAGCAGCGCAGTCGGCGAGTAGTGCAATCGATCAACAGTGTAGGCGGTCAGTGGTTTTGGGCGGAGCGGATTTCCGCAATTTTTTTGCAGATTAGTTGAATGAACAATCAATAACGTGACGCGCGTTCGCGAGCGGTTTTGTCTCCGGTGTTGGCCGCACTGAGCGGCGAGTCGGATGGCGGTACCGACGCGAAGGCGATCTTGAATTTCAAACCACCAAGGAGAACACAATGAAGGCAGTTGAATTTATCAAGGCAAGTATCGAGGCAAGCAGAGACCTCACGCTCGGACTCATCGACGACATGAAGGATGCACCCGTGACCATGCCCACAGCCAAGGGCGGGAATCATCCGTTGTGGGTTCTGGGGCATCTGGCTTACTCGGAAGCCAACATCATTCACCATGTTATTGGTGGCAAAGAGAATCCCCTGATCGAGTGGAAAGAAATGTTTGGCGATGGCCGCGAACCCGCAGCAGAGGAGAGTGCGTACCTACCGTGGGACAAAGTCCGAAAGACGTTCGACGAGGTGCGCGCCCACACGTTGAGTGTCTTGTCTGAACTTTCCGACGAAGACCTCGACAAGCCAACAAAAAACTGCCCGCCAGGACGCGAAGCATTCTTCGGCACGGTCGGCGGATGCTTCGTCGTGTTGGGCTTGCACCCAGTGATGCACCGAGGCCAGGTAGCCGACTCAAGAAGGATGGCTGGCAGACCAACGCTGTTCGTCTAAACCCAACCGACTTGATCCAAAACAATCAGATACAAAAAACACACACGTCAGGCGGGTCGCTCCGGCCCGCCTGACAATCCCCAAACAACAAGAACGCCCCGCCTTCTTACATCTTCAGCTAGTTGTTGCTCGCCCTGATCGAGGTTCAGGGCTTGGCTTCGGGTGTGTGGTCATTCGGATCGGGCGTCATTGACGATTGAGGCTCGACGAGACCTTTGATGATTTTGATGACCAGCGCCTTCGTTTTATCGTAGGAAGGTTCGCCATCGAAGAAACCAAATGTCTCGTGCGCATCATTGGGGTAATATCGATCGAGGTGGCAAAAGCGTTTTCCCTTCCCGACGGCACCCTTATTTTGCGCATGTTCATGGGTCACATCGTATGATCCGAGAGAAATTCGATACAGATGTTCGTTGCTGGCCTTGGACGAAACGCGGAAACTGTATCGAACCCGCATCTCGCCTTTGAACTCGAAATATTCGAGCACGAGAACTTTGTGATCGGCGGTTTCAAACTGATCGCGGCAATACATCTTGGCGTCGATCTTGTCTTTGTCCCGTTCCCAAAGCTCGAGCAGTTTTCCGCGCGCTTGATCTCGCTCTTTGAATCTGGCCAGTGCCTCTAAGTTCTGAACGATTTTCGCATGCGCTCGCCAGTCGTCCGACGTCAACGCGATGACCCGACGAAAAGCCGCGAGCGAAGGTTCATACTTCCCGAGGGTTTGGAAAGATTGCCCGACGTTGTAATGGGCGGCGACATTTTCAGGCTCTTGTTTGACAATTCTTTCGTAGTATGAAATAGCTTCGGAATCCTCAGAAGCATCTTCAAAAACGTACGCCAATGCAAACATGGCATCTGTGTTCTTGGGGTCGATCGTGAGCACGTGCCGAAACGCCATCTTGGCGGGATCCACACGTCCAAGCTCCGTCAGCACTTCACCCCATTCGTACCAATACTGCGGTACCTGCGGTGCAAGCTCCGTCGCGCGTTCTAATGCTGTCTCTGCCCGCTGAGTTTCCTTCATGTACTTCGCGAGAATACCCCGCATGAAATGATATTTTGCACGATTCGGCGCGAGTCGAATCGCCTCGTCGTAATACTTAGCCGCCTCACGGTCGCGCCCAGTGTAGAAAGAAACTTTGCCCAAGGTGAAGAACGACGCCGAGTCGGTCGGTGTCTTCAACACGATCGCCTTCAACTCGCTGGCAGCTCCTTCGAGCAGTTCGACGCCTTGCTGGTGCTGCTCCGTGTTGAGAAGCCGGCGACCCTTCTCGACTTTCTCGTCAATCGGCTCAGCGCGAACTGACGTGATGGATGAGAATGAAACAACGATTATTGCGACCAATTTAACGTGTGGGTTCTGAAACATCGAGATACTCCGGTTTGCGCGGTTTGGCATCGACACTTCGCCTCAGTCGCTCCTTCTCTCTATCTGACCCAACGAAACAACGTTGTCGAATTGACGCGATCGGTTCCGGCGAACGCAGCAATGATCGCCGTGAAACAAATTGGGATTCTTGTTTGGAGGCGACAATTCTTCGGCCTCGGAGCCTTCGGCGCTCTGGGGGATTGCAAGACCCGATATCCCCGACAGGACTTGAACCTGTAACCTCCGGCTTCGGAAACCGGCGTTCTATCCAATTGAACTACGGGGACGCTTCGTCTTTCATGCTGACACCGGTTTGGCGAACCGTCAAGGCGGGTGGGCTGGAATTGCGAGCGACCGCTTACTGCGGCATGTTTGACGTAACCGGCTGTCATTGCACGGGCTATGTAAAGTTTTATAAACAAAACAATTTTCGATTGACCAAAGATTGTTTTATCGATAAAACTCCTGTCGAAGTGGTGATTTGGTTTCCGGTTTCTTGCTTTGCAGGTGGGATATGCGTTCTTCTCGTCGTGGATTTACCTTGGTGGAGTTGCTGGTGGTGATTTCGATCATCGCCTTGCTGATTTCGATTTTGCTGCCCTCGTTGGGTGCGGCGAGGCAGATCGCCAAGTCGACCGTGTGCCTGTCGAATCTGAAACGCATTGGCTTGCAGGGGTGGGTGTATGTCATCGAGGATGGCGTGTTTCCCCCGGTGCGGCTTAGTAAGGTGCCCGACGCGAACGGGAATCTGGTCAGCTACTCGCAGGCTGCTGGCTACGGGTATCGACGTGAAGCCCCGCGGTGGCAGTGGTTCGTGGGTTCGGATTTGGGCCCTGTGATTGATCCGCGACTCTTTGAAACTGAAGCTGCGTTCAACGCTTCGATGATTATCGACAATGAATTTTGGACCGATCCGGCGATGCGGACGTTCACGAACGACGTTCGCAACGGCGCGTACGGTTACAACGGAACGTACCTCGGCAACACCCGCGATGACGGTCAGGCGTGGCGTCGGTTTCCGGTGCTGGAAGCCAGCGTGTCGGTGCCCGGAAACACGGTGTTCGTTGCCGACAGTCGCGGCGGTCTTGCGCCGCATGGCGATCATTCGTATTGGCTCGATCCACCGAAGCGGGTGAAGTATGGCAATCCACTCGCCACGCCTGAACCGTTCAGCCCCAATCCATCGAAGCCGAACGAGAGGCTCGGTCACTCACCTGTCGAAGCGCGTCATCGCGGACGTGGAAACGTTTCGTTCGTGGACGGCCACGCGGGCAGTTTCAAGCTGTCGCAATTGGGATACCACACCGACGTGTCAGGAGCCGTGGTCGACGTGAACGATATCGATCGAACCCGCGCCAGCAATCGCATGTGGACCGGAACGGGCAAGGACGATCCTGCGGGTGAATTCATCGCACGTTAGATCAGTGTCGATCCATTCGTTGCGCGTCAGTCCTTCGACGCCTGGGTAGTTTCGGGTAGGGTCCGCACAGCGGACCCTACTTGTCTCGTCGATCACATCGATCGGACCAAATTCAGCTTAGGTGGGTTCGAGGGTGACTTCTGCTACGGGGCGTTCGAGCGGGTCGCCGGGCTTGAGTGCGCGTGAAATTTTGACGGCTCGGTTGAGGCGGTTTCGGCCTACCTGTGCGGCAAATTTGTTCTTGCCCTCCACCTGGATGAGCAACTCTTCGTCGGATGGTTTGGTGGTTTGGATGATGTCGCCCGGTTGAAGCGCGAGCAATTCCTCGACGGTGATGGTGGTGTCGGCGAGGTGCGCACGCAATTCGATCCTGGCGGAATCGATGCGGCTTAGGATTGCGCCGGTTTGACTTTCGGTGGATGTGTTTCGCCGGTACGACAACCAGCCCTGCGTTGCCAGCTTCGACATTGCGGGCTCGATCACGTTGAACGGAATACATAAGCTCATCGTTCCCGCACGCGGTCCCATGCGCAGTTCAAACCCGATGACCACGACCACTTCGTTGGGCGCTACGATTTGCACAAGATGCGGGTTGCTTTCCGTTTCGCTCAGTTTGAATTCTACTTTTACGAGGTCCGACCATACTTCGCTCAGTTCGGTCAGCGCTCGGTCGGTCATCTTTTGAATCAACCGCAACTCGATGGAGGTTAGCGGTCTTTGGGGGATGAACATTTCGTTGCTCGAACCGCCCAACAAACGATCAATGATCGGATAAATAATCAGCGGGCTGATTTCCAAACACATTTGCCCTTCGAGGGGTTCGCACGATAGCAGATTGAAATTCGTCGGGTTGGGCAGCGAGTGAATGAATTCGCTGTAGGTCAGTTGTTCGATGGTGGAGACGCGCACCTCGACGATCGTCCGCAGGAAACTCGACAGTGACGCACCCAGGTTTCGCGCGAAGCTTTCGTGAAGGCTTTCGAGCGATCGCATTTGATCTTTGCTGACTCGCTCCGGGCGTTTGAAATCGTAGGTGTGCGCTTCCTTCTGCGGAACTTCGACTCGGCGGGGTGCAGACGGTGAGGCTGTGTTCGTAGATTTCTTGCCGGGTGGGCTGGAGTCGACCGCCGCGAGCAGGGCATCGACTTCGTTTTGGTCGAGAACGTCGGCCATCGAGCATCTCCGAAAGTAGTGTACGATCCCGCCAAGCGCTGTGGACGCGGCGCGGGCGCGATCACCTTTATTATCGGATGATGGACGAATCGTCTTGAGGGCTGGCGACGCTGCGAATCGGTGTTCGCAGTCCTGACGATGGCGGTGTCGCGTTGATTTGATCGCTCGGAGCAGTTGCGCCCGTAGCGATCAGGTTGAACTGGGGAACAGGTCGATGAACGACTCGCCTTCGTGGAACAGATAGATAGCCGTCAACATCCCAACCCACACGCCTACGTTGGAAATGAAAAAACGACGTGGGGCAAGCCACTGCCATCCCGTCACGTTGAGTTCATCAATGCTCACCCCGGTAACCGCGACAACGATCTGCCTCGCAGTCACGATGAGCAGCATCGCAATCACAACGCCGGCTACACAGGGCCTACCCACCATTCTCGACAGGCGGTGCATGCACGCGAAGAGAATCCACGCGGCACCAAATCCGAACAAAGCACCGATTGTCGCAAGAACGAGCATGACCTTCGGTTCCTCATGCACATAAAACAGCAGTGCGTCGGGTCGCTTGCAGGTCAGCATGCTCCAACCCGCGCCGATCAACGCGCCCACGATGAGGCACCCTGCCATCCCTTTGAGCAAACCTTGCGCGGGCGTCCATTCTCTTGGAGCCCGTTCGTTTGGGGAGTTGTCTTCCGTCTCGATGATCGGTTTGAAATCGGGTGAGCGCGGATCAATCATGGTTCTTCCCGTCACGTCGAAGTGGGGCTGCGATGCTTCGCTCCTGACAAACGCAACGCGAACTTACGACAGGAGTTTGTCCGACGGCAGCGCTGCGGTGCGAAGTCCGCACGCGTTGCGAACTTTTTCCATCAAAGGTTCGGCGATGGCTTTGGCTCGCTTGGCACCGTCGACCAGAACATCTTCGACGAACGTTTCGTCCTGTTCGAGTTCGGCCCGTCTTTCGCGGGCGCTTCCGAACATTTCCTCAAAACGTTCAGCCAACCGCTTCTTCACGTCGCCATACCCCATCCCGCCGGCGCGGTATCGTTCCCGCCATTCGGTCATTTCGTCTTCGTCTGCCATCAGGCTCAACATGGCGAACACGTTGCAGGTCGTCGGGTCCTTCGGATCCTCGACAGGTGTGCTGTCGGTCACGATGCCCATGATGCGTTTCTTCGTTCGCTTGGGCGTGTCGAACAGGTCGATGGCATTACCGTAGCTTTTGGACATTTTCTGACCGTCGATGCCCGGAACCGTGAACGCCTGGTTGAGGCGGGCCTTGGGGATTTTCAGGATTTCCTCGCCGCCTCCGAACGTGTTGTTGAAATACCCGGCCATGTCTGCGGTCATTTCGATGTGCTGGACCTGGTCCTTGCCTACGGGTACCCAGTCGGCTTCGACGATCAGAATGTCTGCCGCTTGAAGGATCGGGTAGCAGAATAAACCCATCGATGCTTGCAGGCCCTTTTCCAGTTTATCTTTGTAGCTGACCGCCCGCTCCAACAAACCTTTGCCCGTCACGCAGCTTAAAATCCACTGCAATTCGCACACCTGCGGGAGGTCGGTTTGACGGTAGAGAGCGGCTTTCTTCGGGTCGAGGCCGAGCGCGAGATAGTCGAGGGCGACGTCTCGGGTCAGCTGTCGGGCGAGGTCCGGGTCGTGAACGGTAGTCAGGGCGTGGTAGTTGGCGATGAAGAAGAAGCAATCGTTGTCGTTTTGCAACTCGATATGCTGCTTCAACGCACCCAGGTAGTTTCCCAGATGCAGCTTGCCACTCGATTGAATTCCCGACAACACGCGCATGATCGCCTCCAAAGTTGCACGCTAACGTACGAAACGAATTCGTTCTTTGCAAATGCAGGGCGCGGGATTCTTTCGGTGGGTTCAGTGCGCGGAATCGAAGATTCGTAGGGTGCGGCTTGCCGCACCGCATTGTGAATACGGTAAACGGTGCGGCAAGCTGCACCCTACGGATGTCCCCGAACAGGACAACGTTTTTGAGAACGGCGCTAGATGTGGGGTTGTTCGTCGATGGCGCGCTCGATGGCGCGGCGTACGCGGCTATGGACTTCTTCGACCCGGTTGATTTGGAACCAATGAAAATCGTCGCAAGGCACATCATCGGAGGCAAACAGGATAGTGCCAAGCCGTGTCACTCGCTCGTACGGTGCGACGGTGACCGTTGTGTTTCGGATCGAAAGAAGGGGGCAGGATTTAATATCAACGTTGAATACACCGCGAACGCGCATGACCCTGCGGTTTGTCAAAATGTAGAATCGCGATACCCAGCGGAGGAAAGCCGCTCCCAGTCTGATGATGACGATCGCGACGCCCAGTTGTGTAAGCGTGCGTCGCGAGAGCCCTGCGATTGGCACTGATGGCAGCATCGCCACGATGAGCAACATCGCTCCGAAGATCATCCAGCGGGCGGCATCGAAAACGACGAACCAGAGCGATGGCTTGATGGCCATGAGAACCAGTTCGCCACCGTCGAGGATTTGGTCCGCGATGGGCAGTTGGTCGGTCGCCGTCACCGTACCGCTTTTGACAGTTGCCGCACTGAATCGCCGCGCGTCAGTAGCAATCCGCTTTGAGGACGGCAATGTGCGGGAGATTTCGATAGTGGTCGTCATAATCGAGGCCATATCCGACGACAAACTCGTCTGCGATTTCAAACCCGACAAAATCTGCGGTGACGTCCGGTGGCGCTTT
>JAADIU010000252.1:2681-4553 GCA_013151185.1 Planctomycetota bacterium | reverse complement strand
ACTTAGGACTCGCAGGCCTCAGAATAAGCGGAGAGGGGGGGATTCGAACCCCCGGTACCGGCTTTATACCAGTACGCCGGTTTAGCAAACCGGTGCTTTCAGCCGCTCAGCCACCTCTCCGGGTTGTTTTGACAAGAACATTGACAAACACAGTGACCTAATTCTACAGCGCCGTTTAGCCTTTCGGAGGCGATTCGGACAAACATGACCCACGTTTTCGACCCCGAGAACGTCGTTCCCGATGCTGCGAAACCTCATGCGGCGCTGAAGTAATAATGCGCCCTCAATCTGCGGAACTGAGGCAAGCTGGGATCTACGGCTGACAGCATGGCAGGTCCTCGCAGGTACAGTCAAGTCAATGGTCGGACCATCGACGGTGTAAGCCTCCATCGGGCAACTGGCCGTTACTATATCTTCGACGCACGCGGCAAGCAACGGTACTTTCGCGACTGGCGAGCAGCAAGTGCCGCCTGCCAGTGCCGTCTTGCTGATTGGCTTCAAGATGGGCTGTCCTTGCCGTGACCATGTTCGGAGTACTCAATCGTCTTCAATATGGCTGCGTTTGCCGCGCACACTGAACTCCACACCGCCCTTCTTGGGCCGCGACGTTCGGGGTGGTCGGACGGAAACACCATCGATGGTGACGACGGCGTCGGCGATGAGCAGCAGCGCCAGAGAAGCCACCCCGAGCCGTCCACCATCCAGACACGCCGTCCCAGCCAGCCATTGTTATTCGCAATTTGCGACCGTAGGTGCGTGACCGAATGGCGTAACACGGGGAGTTCGGGGCACGCACACGAACGACATGCGAGTTGCCGGCTATCAACCTCCATCGAACGCCCCGTGTGTGTGAAGGACGGCCATCAGTTCATCCATCATGATTCCCTCGCGCTGGGCTTTGGCGAGCGGATGGTCGGTTGATTCCAGGTGAATGTGGGGTCGGCTGGGGTACGGCTGAAGCACCACGTTGGTTTTTAGGCTTAGCGTGTCTGGGTAGCCGTTGATGTGGTTGCACAGCCAACCAAAGTATGGCGGTTCTTGTGGGTCCTCTTCCTTAAACAGCGCCTTGTACCGCTCGAAATTTTCGGCGCTGAGGGAGACCCACACGCCGAAGCTGAACGTCTCGGCATCGTAGTCTCGGATGGTGATGGGCAGCACACCTCGGACAAAACGATCCTGGTCGATCTCACAAAAATCGGCGGACAGCTTTGCTCGTTTCCGCTCTGTTTCGTTTAGCTCGGAATAGTGATACGGAGCATTGAAAGCCAAATCAGGAAGATCGCTATGCTTTTCGCCGCATTGTGAACAAACGAAACTGTGCGCAGTTCCCATGATTCGTCATCCGGTCGTTGAATAAGAAAGCAACTCTGTCGGGTCGATGACCCGACCTACTGAGAATCGAAGACCTCGGCGCTTCATGGAACTCGTCATTGCAGGGATTCCCAAAGCCTTTAACATCACGGCATGGCTCGAAGTTGAACAAAATGAATACGCCAACAGAGCCACCGACCATACCGAGCGACAGACTATACCGGAAGCCATCCCGAAAGCCTGCAAATGAAGAAAGACAAAAAGTCTTCCAGCAACAAGGTTTACGACTGGATCGGTATGAGCCTGCTTCTGATCGTGCTGGCAGTGCTGCTCGTGTTTGCGGCGGGACTGGGCGTGATCAAGTTTATCGCTTGGTTCTTTGGCATTGGTGGTTGAATCTTTCGATCGCCACATGTTGACCGAGGACATCCGGACATGTGCGTCAAAAGCGATCAACCGTTCTTTCGGATGACGTAGAGCATGTCACCCCCGCGGCTCATCAGGATGGTGAGTTTCCAGCGCAGTTCTACTTTTCGGCGGGTGAGTTCTTCTCGTTCGATC
>JAADIU010000252.1:0-2646 GCA_013151185.1 Planctomycetota bacterium | reverse complement strand
TTCCGAGATTTCGCCTGGGGTTAGAAAACTGATCACGACACCGCCGGTTTCAAAATACTTCCAGTTGAATCTCAAGCGGTTCGCCAGTTTGGAAAGATGGTACACCGTCCGCGAGAACGACTTCACGAGGTTGACCTGCTCCTCGAAGATCAGGTATCCACCGGGTTTCGTGATTCGGAGCAGTTCAGCGATCGCCTTTCGTTGGAGAGTCAGCGTTTCGGCGACGCTGTCGGCAACCAGATGATGGATGATGTGGCGACACGTCACAACATCAAACGAGCCGGCTGGCAGATCGTTATCGACGATGGAACCCTGCCGAAATGCGATGCTTGGGTGGGCCATTCGATCGGCGTAGGCTTCGTTGACCTCGAACACCGTCGCTTCAAACGGGTGTTGGCTATGCTCTCGCAATTTCTGCAACAACACACCGGTGGCACCGCCCACGTCGCAAACATGCAAGCCGGGTCTATCAATCACAGCGTGTAAGGAATCGACCAATCGCGAACGCAACACCGATCGCTCGTAGTCCATGAAGCGATCCGGATCGAGCGTTGCTCGGGGATCAAGTTGAACGGCTCGGCGGGTGTGTCCCACGCGAATCCTCCTTTGCTGCACCCCACCGTCTTGTCAAGCCGATGGGCAGCAATATTGAGTCCTGCTGTGTTTGAATATTCACACACCCAAGCCGGGATTCTAACCCAACCTGGTGTTCACGTTCAATTGCCAAGATACACAAAAACAGTGAGCAGCAAGCGAATTGGAAGAACTTTGGACATTTCTGAGGAATACGCTGGCGGCTGGGCGAGTCCGAATTTGGTGGAAAGCCAACTCATGCAAAGCAACACGCGCAACGTTTGCACGCCGTCCGAGAACAAGACGGCGCTTCGCCGTTCTGCCCATTGACGACGTCCGCGAATTCTTCCAGACTGAACGCCGCTTGCTCAAGGAGCCTTGAATTGTAGGTTCAAACGCGAACCATCTATACGATCCGCGTTGCCTTATTCGCAGGAAAATGCCATGAGCTGTCAGTCTGCTTGTCGAACTTGCCACGCCCGCAATCGCGCTTTGATCACCGGTATTCTTGTCATCACCTTCGCTGCCTGCGGGTGTCGGGTGGACGACAACGGCGACGGTTCAGCGCTGCCGCTCGCAGGTATTTTGGACGGTCTCGGGACCATCGCTCCGACAACTTCCGACAACAATGATCCTAACACCAATGGTTCTAACACCAATGGCGACGAACCGACGGTTTCCGATTCCGACCCGGAAACGCCCGTCGATTCGCTCGACGACAGCGTTCAAGTGAAGGTCGTCGAACTGGTCAACGTCCGCCGGCAACAGGGAGCCGACTGTGGCAGCGAAGGGGTTTTTGCGCCGACCGATCCGCTGAATTCAAACGATACGCTGGCGACGATGGCTCAGGATCACTCCACCGACATGTCGATGCGCGCGTTCTTCGACCACACCAATCCAGATGGCATCGGGCCGGGCGAACGGATGGCGGCATCGACGTACCAATGGTCCACCTGGGGCGAGAACATCGCTGCCGGTCAGCGCACGGCGGATGAAGTCGTGGAAAGCTGGATGAACAGCGACGGCCACTGCTCGAACATCATGAACCCGGCGTTCAAGGAAATCGGAGTCGGTTACGCGGCGAAGGGTTCCTATTGGACGCAGATGTTTGCAGCCCCCAGATAACTCAATCACGAACCCAATCGCAAGTTGCCGTGGTTTTTGCAAATCCGCCTCGATAGAATTACCTTTCCACCCGCTCTTGAAGTTCGCGATCGGAAAGGTGTCGCCATGCGATTTCGCTTGCTGACTTACAACATCCACAGAGCGATCGGAATCGATGGCCGGTTCGACCCCGATCGCATCGTGGAGATTCTTCGCCACCACAACGCAGACATCGTGCTCCTCCAGGAAGTCGACCGAGCCGTTCCCCGTTCAGACCACCTCGACCTGGGATCCTATTTTTCGCGGCACCTGGAATATCGCCACCGAGCCGTCGGTATGAACGTGCTTATGAAAAAGGGGAAATATGGAAACGCAACCCTGTCGCGGTTTTCCATTGGCCGACAACGCAACATCGACTTGACGATCGGACGACGCAAGAGTCGCGGGGCACAGCACACACGCGTGACCGTGCGCAATCGAACACGAAACGCCGTCGTCGATCTGTTCAACGTACACCTCTCCTTAACTGCGCGGATGCGCCGCAAGCAAGTCCGGATGCTGATGGAATCCACCGACCTCGCCAACCTGCCATCGGATCAACCGTGCATCATCGCAGGCGACATGAACGATTGGCGCGGATCGCTGAAGCGCCAAAGATTTACACCGAGCGATTTCGTTTGCGCGACGAAGAGACGACGCGGCTCGCGTTGGGCGATCAAGACATTTCCCAGCTATGCACCGTCAGCCGGGTTGGATAAAATTTTCTATCGAGGCAACTTGCGGTTACTTCATATTTTCAGAAGTCGCTTGAAACTCGCGCGCGTTGCCAGCGATCATCTGCCCGTCATTGCCGATTTTGAAGTCTCGACCCAAGACTCAAAGCAGGCGTGAATTCCACCGTTCCAGAAAATCAACACCACCACTTTATCGGTCGTATTCTTCTTTCTTGCGCCTGTATTGCCGCAGTGA
>JAADIU010000150.1 GCA_013151185.1 Planctomycetota bacterium | reverse complement strand
CGACGATCACCAGGGTAGGGCGGCTGATGCGCGCGTGGGATGGTGTTGATGTAAGGTGTGTTCGCGCTGAACGGCATGGGCACACCGCGCAGAAACAGATGCTCGATCAACCGCGACACGATGAACCGCGCACGGTCGCCGCTGTTGTGTTCCAGCACCGCTTCGAGCGACTGGATCCAATCGTTGGTTTCAGGTCGGTCGCGATCGATATAGCAGTAGCTTCCTCGACCCACGGGCGACGCGGGATCAACACGGTGAGACTCTGCGACGATGCTTTCTTGGCCTTCTTGGCCTTCTTCGGAACCCGGTGGGGGGGAAGGACTCACGGGTGGTGTTGGTTCGATGAGGGGTTCTACACTCATGCTGCTGACTCTCCTAAAATCCGGTTCCATGCGGAACGGGCGCACATAAAATCCAAACGGGTGCTGCTTTTTGCTGTCGGCGAACTGTGGATTATAGGGACCAAGCGCCGATCCGTCACGCACGAACACCGTGGTGCGGTTCGCGGGATTAGAGGTCTGCCAGCACCCCACTGCGCTCGTTGAATTCCCCGATCAACCGATCCCACTCGTCTACCTGGCTGAACGTCTCGATCCAGAACTCGGGATCCCAGAGCCGACGAAGATCTTCCACGTCGCGCTCCTGCTGCTCGACCCAAGTGTAGTATTTAAAATGGTGCAGGGCTTTGCGATCGTGATACCCGAGTTCGCGCGTGTGGTCAGTTCCGATCGCTTCGAGGTACCGTGCAAAGTGTCGGCTTGCCAGTTCGGTGGTGTAGGCTCCGTGGGCTTCGCGCTGCTCATCCATCCGCGAGGCGTAAAGTTGCATCGCATCGGTCAACGGAGTGAAAATAATATCGCGGTTGTCGAACTCAAAAAACTTCGCCGTCTTGATCGCCGACACCAAATTTGCAATCGCGCTGATTCCGAGCAAAGGCAATTTTTCGATCAGGCTCGAATCGACTCCGGACTTCGCCAGATAGTCCTGCCCGACGTCTTCATTGAACAATCGCATCAAACCCATACATTGCTCGTCGTCGATCGCGGTCACAAAGTCGGTGTTGCGAACGTTGTGTACCCACGGAATGTGTTTGTCGCCGATGCCTTCGATGCGATGACCGCCAAAGCCAAAGTTCAGCAGCGTCGGACACTGCAACGCCTCCGATGCCGTCACCTTGATATGCGGATGACCCACGCGAAGAAAATCGCCAGCCGCAATCGTGCCGGCTGACCCTGTTGCGGAAACATAACCGGACAACCGATCGCCCTCGCGTCGCACCCGGTTGTAGATGTCTTCGATGATGCCGCCCGTCAGGTGGTAATGCCAAACCGCATTGCCGAATTCTTCAAACTGATTGAAGACAACGCAATCTTTGCGCGTGCGTTTGATCTCCCAACACTTGTCGTAAATCTCTTTGACGTTCGACTCGCATCCGGGCGTGGCGATCACTTCAGCACCGATGTCGCGGAGCCAAGCGAATCGCTCGGGACTCATCTCTTCCGGCAAGATAGCCACCGCAGTACATCCCAACAGCGCACAGTCAAACGCGCCACCACGGCAGTAATTTCCTGTGGATGGCCAAACTGCTTTTTGGGCGATGGGATCAAACTGTCCCGTGACCAATCGAGGAATCAGGCAGCCGAATGCAGCGCCAACTTTGTGTGCGCCGGTCGGAAAATATTTCCCTACAATTCCGATGATTCGCGCATCCACCCCGGTCAGGGATGAAGGAAACTCAACCCAGTTTCCATCGTTGTATAAACCGCCGTTTTCGACCGGCTCATTCTTCCAGGTGATGCGAAACAGATTCAGCGGATCGACATCCCACAGTCCGATCCCCTTAAGCCGAGCCTTCACCTTCTCGGGAACGAGGTTCGGATTCTTCTGTTGTGCGAGCGTCGGAATCAAAATTCCGCGCGATCGACAATGCTTCGCTGATTTTTCAAGCACACTTTCGTTGACCGGATTTTCCATCTACATCGACCCTTTCAGCCGCGGTTCATCTTCTTCCATAAATCCTGCGAATGGCATTCTGTAGAATTGCGCCAACCATGCAAGCCGCGCCTATCGGATACCCGCAGCACGCCCCCTGCGGGACATCTCGGGGAAACGTGAAACGCTTCAGAACGCTTTTTTGGAATCGATCAGGATACAAATCGGACCGTCGTTGGAACTGACAACGTCCATGTGCTCGCGGAATTTTCCGGTGTGGACGGTCACGCCCAACTCGCCCAACACATCGCAGAAGTGTTCGTAAAACTGTTTCGCGATTTCGGGTTCTGCCGCCTCAGCGAGGGAGGGACGTCGCCCTTTTCTGGCGTCGGCTTGCGTGGTGAACGCACTGACCACCATGATATCGCCGTTGGCTTCTTTGACGTCCCGATTGGGCTTTCCCTTGTCATCCGAAAAAACGCGCAGGTGACGAATCTTCTTGGCCATATAGGTGACGTCTTCAGCCGTATCCTGCTTGGAAATACCGAGATAGATAAGCAGGCCCGTCTGCATGGATGATACAGTCGAGTCACCGACAACAACCTTCGCTTCGTGTACGCGTTGCACGACTGCCCGCATCAGCTCGCCCTCGTTTTCACCGCGTCGGCGGCTTGCTGCTCTTCGTATTGAGCCACCAGATTGCGACTTCGATCAAGAATCATATCTTGCAATTCCTTCGGTTCCAACACGATGGCTTGGTCGCCATATCCCATGACCCACCACGAGATTTCATCGAGCCCGTCAACATCGACCTCAAAAATCAGCGAGTCGTCCGGTTCGCGGTGCGTGTCTTGCGTCTTGTGCCAGAGCACTTCCTCGACGTTGCCCGCGACCTTACTTAAGAAACGAATCCGCACGCGATACCGTTTGTCACCGCGAATCATCAACCACGCATGGCCAAAATACGATTCCAACGAAAACCCGGGGTCCGGTTCAAAAAGTTCTGTCCGCAGTTCAAGTTGCTCAACCCGCTCCAGTTTGTAGGTGCGTGTTGTTTTGTCTTTTTCGCTGTATCCAATCAAGTACCAACCGCGATTCATAAAGACGCGCTTGTATGGATGAATCACGTCGTCAATCACTCGGCCATGGAAGAACGAATCGTACTTCATTGAGACTTTGCATTTTTGAATCAACGCCTTCATCAGCGTGTTGTTCACATCACCGATGCAATCCACGTCGGATGTTGGCCAATATCGAACGTCGATGCTGTCCAACACGGTCCCGCAGTGCGCACGAATTCGAGCGGGGATTGCGGCTTCGAGCTTTTGGGCAGCCTCGACGGCTTGCGTATACTCGGGATGAATCTTGCGACTAATCAACCGACGCGTCATCAACATGACCGCCAACGCTTCACTCACCGTTAGATTCACCGGCGGAAGAAAGTAGTCTTTGTGGATGTCGTACTGCTTGGTTTTTTTATCGTAGTTAAACGGAACGCCCGCCGCTTCCAACAATTTGAGGTCGCGAAACAGCGTGCGACGCGACACTTCGAGCGCCTCAGCCAACCCGTCCGCATCGAAGCCGCGGCCACATTGCAGCAGTTGCAGAAGTTTGATGAGCCGATGGGTCCGCGTCACGCTTGCGGCATCGTTTCCGTTTGGTTCTGCGTTGTCGTTATCTTGCTTTTGGCTCACGGGCTATGTCTCGATCCTGCTGAACGCGGAAAGGATAATCAAAAATCTTCGTAGGGTGTGACTTACCGCACCGTCTCGCCTAATTATTCGGTGCGTCCGGGACGCACCCTACTATGTCTCGATGCTGCTGAACATGGAGAGGCGGATCACGAGGAACACGCACAGGCTCAGAACGCCCAAGCCACTCAACACACCCAACGGTGCATGACGCCACTTTCGGGCGATGATGGTTAGCACGAGAATCAAGAACAAATGACCAGCCGTCCCAAACCCGATCCGCAGGAACGACGCATCCGAACACCCAATCAGCGGGAGACGCGGCCAAACGGCCATCATCCCCGCGACAACCAAACTGATCACGGTGATGCCCACGATCAAACGCGGGATGCGACTTCGCAACCGCCCTGCCGTCGTCCACGCAACCCCACCATCGAGCTGTTGCTCCCAAACACGATACAGCCATGCCCAGAACCCTATCATAACAGTTAAACCGACCAGGATGGTATTGAATCTCGCGGGGAGGTGATCGCTCAGCGGCTGTGATGTTGCGGGCAAAACGACCAAAAGGAGCGTCGCAAATCCAACCGTCAGCAGAGACGCGCCCACGTCGGCAAGCCCGATACTCCAACGTCGTGTCACAAGCCGCAGCAGAGCGATTCCCGACACGAACGCAGACGCCCCGAGCAGTAGCGAAACGATGCGATGCGTCCCCCAAACGGTTTTCATCGAAAGGGACAGTTCACCAACTACGCCCAGTAGAATCAGCAGCCCGAGCGCCGTGCAACTTTCGTCGAAGCCCGCCCATTTTCGGGGGGATTCCACCAGTTGCATCGGTGAGGAGCGAATGCCCCGCCACGCGCGACGATGCTCCATGACGCCTTCTGCGGTGATAAACGAAGTGAGGGCAAGGCTGATCGTCGCAATCCAAAGCGCCAACGGTTCCACAACACCGCAGCGTTCGCCCACATCCTGCGAAGGACACGAAAGCGCCAACGCAGTCAAACCAAACACCACGAACCATAGCAATGCGGTGGCGCTTCGACCGTCGGGTGCGCGATGGCTGAAAACCGAAAAACCCAAAGCAATAATTGCGGCGCCCATGCAGAAGAGAACCACCGCGCTCACACCAAGCGGTTCCCAACTCGCCAGGACATGCGGTTCCAAAGCGTGAACGATCATTCCCCTCGCGCAGCGCGAACTTTGCGAACGGCTTCCGCAACGAGGGCCGCGATTTTCGGGTCCGCACCTTTTGCAATCCGCGGGCCATCATCGGACGACGGGGCAGCATCCACCGCGACGTCGTTGGTATCCGTCGATTCCACCCCCTCGACAGCCGCAACCTTCCGTTCGACGAAGGACGCCATCGGTTGAAAATTCGGAGCCTGCTTGTCTTTCTTATAAGCGGAAAGTTCTGCATCCTGATGTTTGATGCGTTCGAGCAGAAATTCCAACGCGGCGGGCAGCGCGTCCTGTGCGCTCGGCAGTTCCTCAGCGGATGCCTTCGGCCAATCGAGCATGTAGTAACCGTCAAACAAAACGCCCTTGAGAAGATCAGTGGTGTACGAATAGTCCACGCAACCTTCACTCAACGAACGGTATTCCTCAAACGCACCGGTTGCGTCGTCGAATGACGCGTTGTTCGCCAGCACCATCTTGATGCGAGCCCCAAGTCGCGGCACCGATACCGAGCTGTTTTCCCGAACCGCCAACCCCAACACCGGATCCCAAGCCGCCCGCATCCCGGCATGAGACACGCCATCCACCACGAACCAAACGTCGCGACTACTGGCAAAGTCAGCCGTGTTGCTTGCAAGAAGTGTCACACGATGTCGGGCTGCGATCTTCGCCAATTCGCAAAGCGGTGGAATCTGCCGCGCCAAAGTCGCGTCGGCCAACTCTCGCCCGACACGCTTGCCGAGCGGAACGCGAACGAACGGACAACCGAGTTTTTCGGCGAGGGCGATGTTCTCGACCGTGCGATCAAAACTTCGCTTCTGGACGTTTTTCTGCTTGGCTTCCAGTGCGTACTTGCTGGCGATGGAAACTATCTCGACGCTCGCATCCTCAAACAGCTTGCGAACCGCGTCAATTTCTTTGTCCTGCTGCAAGTCAGGGGCGGCTGGCAGGTGCAGTTCATCGCGAACCGTCCCCAACTCGACACCATAGAAGCCCATTTCGTTTGCCTTGGTGGCGATGTCTTGAACATCCCACTGCGGGCAAACGGAACTGCTGAATCCAACCTTGATCGCCATATCTGTCGAGGCTCCAAAGATCGCCGATTATTGGTCAACCCGTCGCGGTTGCGGTGCGTCCGACTCCGCGCACCGGACGTGTGCGTAGCCTAGCAGAGCCCCCCATGCAGTCAATCGCTTTCGCCGTTTGCAACCGGGCGGCGTGGCATTCGTCGAGTCAAACCTTACAATCTCAGCATGAGAACAATCACCGAACCCGAATTCACGAAACTAACCGAGTCGCTTGCCGAGTGGGGAATCGAGTACGACCGAACCGGCGATTGGCCAAAGCGCTCCATCGATCTAATGGCTCAGTTGGGCGGATGGCGATGGAATGTGCCCACCGAATTTGGCGGTGAGCCTGTCGGCCATGCGGAATTGCTGAGACGATATGAAGCACTGGCCGCCGGCTGCATGAGCACCGCCCTCGCAAGCACACAGCGCGACGGCGCAGTCGAGTTGATCGCGGGGGCTTCCAACGACGCGATCAAAAAGAAATACTTGCCCCGCCTCGCAGACGGCGACATTTACACCACGGTTGGAATCGCTCAACTTACCACGTCCAAACGCGGCGGTGGTAACCTGATGAAAGCCACGCCCGATGGCGACGGATACCGCCTCGACGGAATGATGCCGTGGGCCACCGGAGCAGACCAAGCCGACATCATCGTCACCGGTGCTGTTCTCCCCGACGGGATGCAAATCCTTGCGTGCGTTCCGACTGATCGACAAGGGCTGTCGGTTGCAAAACCAGACGCGCTGTTGACCTTGAACGCATCGCACACAAGCTGCGTTCACTGCGAAAATTTCAAAGTAGAAGCCGACGAAGTTTTGCGCGGACCCGCGAAGAAAGTGCTTGCCCTTCGCACGCCCGTCAAACCGCTCGTCACGAGTTCGTGCGGTATCGGTGTCGCGGGGCGGTTGATCCACCTCATCACGTCCCTGCCGCCTGCGGCTCGCGAGTCTTGCGAGTCGATCGTTGAGCCGCTGGTCGCACAATACGAAGCCATTCGCAACATGATTTTTGAAGCAGCCGACCATGTGAACGACCCCGCGTTTGAAACGCCCTCGACGCATATCCGCGTGCGTGTCAACGATGTGTTGATGCGGGCGGCGCTCGCTGCACTGACGCTGTCGAAGGGCAGCGGTTTTCTCATGGATCGCCCCGTTCAACGGCACGTTCGCGAAGGGCTTTTCTTCCTCGTCTGGTCCGCACCGCAAGCCGTTCAAACGGGAACGCTGTCGCGATTGATGGCTCCACTGGGTGCCGATACGGCGCTCCCGCTTGAAATCTGATACGATTGATACGCACGTTCAAGTGATACGCACGCTCAAGGAAGTAAACCGGCCATGTCGCTGACGATAAAAGATTTTCAAGAACTCATTGACCGCATGTACAGCGACAAGGATCGCGAGCGTGGCAGCGCTGCAACATTCCTCTGGTTGTCCGAAGAAGTCGGTGAGTTAGCCGCTGCGTTACGCGAGGGCACGCATGAAGAAAAGGCAGCAGAGTTTGCTGATGTGCTGGCTTGGCTGGTGACGCTGGCAAACATCGAAGGCGTGGACCTCACCCAAGCCGTTCGTGCAAAGTACGGTGAAGGCTGCCCCGGTTGTGGGTTGATGGTCTGCACATGCAACGAAAAGCCATGAAGCATCGAAGAATCGTAGAGCATTTCTAATGGCGGAATTGGTCATCCTCAATCCAACCGGTCGCTCACGCACGCACCAACTCGGCACCGAACCGGTGACGATGGGTCGCGATCCCAATTGCGATATCCCGCTGGACGATTTGAGCACGTCGCGACGACACGCCCGCATCCGCTTTGAAAACGGCACCTATTACCTCGAAGACCTCGGTAGCAAGAACGGGCTGGTGGTCAACAATGTCGACACCCGAAGCGCGGTGCTGCAAAGCGGTGACGAAATTCTCATCGGTGCGGTGCGCGCGCTCTTTCGCGAAGATGCCAACAAGGATGTCTACTCCAGCGTGATCATCGCCGAAGAACCCACCGAGCACGAAGCCACCACGTTCATCGGTGACAGCAAAGCCCTGGTCCTGTCGCAGCGACGCCTCGAAATCCTGTACGATTTAACCGATCGCCTGACGCGACTTCGCGATCGGGACGACCTGCTTGAAGACGCGATGGATGTCTGCTGCGAAATGCTTCGCTTTGAACGGGCGGCGATCGCAGTGAAGCAGCCGAAGGGCAACCTCGTCGATTGGCCGGTCGTGCGAAACCTTCGCGGGCAAGAAGGCGAACTCACCGTGAGTCGGACGATTTTGAGTCTGGCACTCGTTCAGGACGAACGGGTCATCGTCAACGAATCCGACCAAAGCATCCTCGACCCAACCGTGAGCATGGTTCGCAACAACATCCGCTCTGCGATGTGCGTGCCCTTGCTTTCCGGCGATCGAAACCTTGGCGTCATTTATGGTGATCGGGTGACCACGGGCACGACCTACGCGCAGGACGACATCGATTTTCTTGCGGGGATTGCTCGGCTGGTGACGACGGGCCTGATCAATGCGCAACTCATGGAGGAGCAAAAGCTCAAGCTCCAACTCGAAAACGAAATGGGGATGGCCCGCCAGATTCAAACCGGATTGTTCCCCGCGAAACTTCCCGACCGCGATGAAGTGAAAGTCGCCGCGCTAAACCACCCCGGATTTCACGTCAGCGGAGACTACTACGACGTGGTCGAACTCGACGATGGGCGGGTCTTTTTCCTCATCGCAGATGTCACCGGTGAAGGCGTCGCTGCGTCGCTCCTCATGGCAAACCTGCAAGCCGCCGTCCGCATCACCCTTCCGCACTGCACCTCGACGGGTGAACTCCTGACGCAGTGGAACGACCTCATTTGCGCAAACACCGATGCGTCAAGATTCATCACCGCGATCGTCGGCATCCTAAACCCAGCCACCCGAGCGCTGGATCTTGGCGTCGCCGGACATCACATGCCACACATCGTGCGGCCAAACGCGCCATGCACCAATTTGTCCGCCGAACCAGAGTACCCGCTGGGCGTCATCGAAGACGTGAAGTTCGAGAGCACGCAAATCGTTCTCGATCCCGGTCCATGCACCCTCGTCACCTACACCGACGGCATCATCGAAGCCATGAACGACGAAGCGGAGCAGTACGGAACCGAACGAACGATGGCATTTCTCGAAACCGTCGCCGACCTGCCCCCACAAAAAATGGTCGACAAACTCCGCCAGGACGTGAAACGCTTTTCCGAAAATCAACCGCAAGGCGACGACATCACCATCCTGGCAATCCACCTACCATAGTTCGGTCCGTTTGCGAGATATTCCGTATGCACGATGTAGGGTGGGCCGTGCCCACCGTTGGGCGCAATTGAAGGTTCACGGTGGGCACAGCCCACCCTACCACTGGTCTCTCAACCAAGTGGCATAACCCGACCACTGTCAGACGTAGCTTTCCAACACCCGATGATAGGTCGCTTCATTGATCACGCCTTCCTCGCGAATCGCATCCATCGAATGCTTCATCGTCTGCATCCCATATCGCTGGCCGGTCGTGATCGCATTCCGCAAGTGAAAAGTCCCCCGATTGCGAAGCACGTTGCGAACCGCATCCGTCGCAATCAAAGTTTCACACGCCACCCGTTTACCACCGTCGATCGTCGGCAACAACTCCTGATGAATGATACCAAGGAGCGACTCGGCCATCAGGTTGCGAATGTGACCGTCGCCGCTGTCCGGTGCATACGAAAGCAACCGCTCGACGATTTTGTCGATCGAAATTACATGCAGTGTCGACATCACCAGCACACCAGTCTCAGCCGCTGTCAGCGCAATTTTGATCGTGTCGTAGTCTCGCATTTCTCCGATGGCGATCACATCCGGGTCCTGACGAAGAGCCGCCCGCAGCCCGCGGCCAAAGGTCTTTGTATCCTTGCCGACTTCACGCTGCCGAACGACCGACTTCTTGTTCGCATGAACGTATTCGATCGGATCTTCAATCGTGACGATATGCCGCCGCTCGGTTTCGTTGATCTCGTTGATCATCGCCGCCATCGTGGTGGTCTTACCCTCGCTGGTGGCTCCGGTGATCAACACCAAACCCTTGCGGGCGTGGGCCAACTTGCGAACCATCTCCGGCATGCGAATTTCGTTAAGCGTCATAGGCTCAGCCGCAAGCAACCGCAACACAGCCCCGACTTCACCATCGTTGTAGCTGACGTTCACGCGATAACGATTCCGCTTGGCGTCGGCATACATAAAGTCAATATCAAGATCGCGCTCAAATTCCTCGACCTGCTCCGGCGTAAGCAAAGCATAAGTAAGATCCCGAGCCATCCGAGAATCCAAAACCTCGCGCGTCACCGGCTGAAGCTCGCCCCCAACCCGAAACAAGACAGGAGACCCCGCAACAATATGAACATCCCCAGCCCGCTTCTCACGAGCAAGGTTCAAAATGTTTCCAATATCAGACATCTACAATCCTTGAAATCGCGATTCGACAACCCGGTGGGCAGGTTAATCGCAGGGCGAGGAGTGTGCAACGCGAACAACCAGAGGCCAGTACGAACCCGCGCATACCGCCCAGAAGGAGAGTGTGCCTCGAGAAAGTCAAAAATCGCGAGGTGGCTAGGTTACTCTGTCGGCAGATACCCTTTTACTTGCTCGAACTGATGCCTCCGACAGAAGACGCTTTGAGCGATTCGGGCAACGCCGCAACCCTCTCGTCTGCATAGTTCGGGACCTGTTTCCTCACTCAGGTTTCGATACCACTCAAGGTCAAGTTCTCGTGCTGATTGATATGGGGGAACCGCCAACCAGTTCTGCTCGGTCTTGGCCCAGTTCAAGAATGTCTGAATAAGTTCAGGCAGTTTTGTGGGGCCGCCATTGCCAGTAAACTGAGCTTCTTCAACCTTGCATCTCATCCAATCATGGCCACCCTCATCACACCCATATTCCAAGCCACTGAAGGACTTCTCCTCAAGAATGGTACCGGTCAAATCGATTTGCAACGACCACCCGGGATTACTCATCGTCGCTATCTCGACCCCGTATCCATGTTCCCAGTCTTCATCGCACTGGGCTTGAAACCACTGTTGCAAACATTCTAGTAATCTCACAGTGCTCATTGTGATCCCTCGCTTCTCGGGGCTCTCTGTTTCCTGATTGCCGCCTAACGATCATACTCCGAGAGTTCTGGGGACGCACACTTTCTTTATCTCGCGAGGCTACCGAGCGCGGCCAGAATCATGTTTATCGCCTGATCCGTTGAAATCTCATCTCGCAATTCAAATACGGAACAGGTCTGCATCGCGAGGTACGCTTCGTGCCGGGCGAGGGTTTTTCCTTCGATGTCGCCGACGTCGTACTTGGAAGCCCATTCGATGAAGTCTTCGTGTGCCTCGTGCATGTCGCCGCCTTTGAGAATGCGCTTTCCAAAACGCTCGCGCTCGCGACGACGTAGCCGCTCGATACGAATCGGCGTCGGCACCCACAGCAGCACGACCAACGTGAAATCAAGCTGCGGATACGGGTCCCAACCCGCCACACCGCCAGACAGCACCCAGCTTTGAGTCGGCGGCAAGTCGGCGACAATCAACCCATGACGCTCCTGCGGAGAACGAGGATTCTGAAACGGAGGATCGCTCGGCCCATGGAAGTAATCGTCGCAATCAAAATAAGGTACCGACAACGCAGCCGACAACGCCCGCCCCACCGTCGAAGCGCCACAACCCGAAGCCCCCAAAATGTTGATACGATGTGTTTTCACGACGATACTATATCAGGAAAATGCGCAAACGGTGGAACACTCGGCGAGGGATCGCGACCTAACCCGAGTAGAGTGCGTCCAGAACGCCCCGCCTTACAGTGGCTGAATTCGGTGCGTCCGGGACGCACCCTACGAAGCTTCAGTTGCGGTTTGTCGGAGGAGTTCAGACAAGACACGCCTTGATTCTAACCACGGCGGGCGTGAGAATCACTAGGAAAGGAACCGCGAGGCGAATCACTTCTCCACGAATTGTGAGGGCCAAGTGTACTTCCGGTAGTAATGCGGCGACCGCGCGATAGTCCGGATCGCTCGCCCGCCAGAATCAGTCCGCGCCGATGAAACTATCAAACTTGGGAGAAGACCAGTGAAGCCACCAATCGCACCGCAGAAGGCCCCAATGTTAGCCGCTCTGGTTCTTGCTACGCTCTGTATTTCGTCGACTCGTGCGGATGAACCACGGGAAGGCACTCCGACCAATGGGATCGCCAGGCCAGTGGACAAGAGTGCGGCAGACACGCTATTTGAAAAAGCCAACGCTCTCTACAAAGAAGGCCCCGAAAAAGCAGATGCCACGATCAAGGTATTGCAAGAAGCTCTCGGCGTTGATCCAACTCACCGAAAATCCGCCATGCTTCTCGCCATCACCTATTTTGGAACCAAACAATTCGAGAAAGCCTTGGCTGCATACGACACGGCGCTCGATCTCGACCACCGAGCCGGCAGACTCAATCCAAGGTTGCACTTTTTGAAAGCCCGTTGCCTGGCTGCTCTGAGTCGGTTCGACGAGGCGCAGAATCTTCTGGTGGCCTTGGGGGCGGTCTTCGAAGGGACGAACGACGCAGAGCTGAGTATAGATGTCGACACGCTGAAATCTGAGTTGAGTGAATGCATCCGTAGGAATACCGTACGGATCACTCTTGCGGCTGTTGCGGAGGTGCAAGACCTTGGGTTTGATGCCACGCCATACCTCATCGCGACGGTCGACAAGGATTCGCATCCGAGCATCTTGGGCGACTCCGACATCAAGCCGTACGTTCCACCGATCGTATTCGATAAGAACCTGCGGGCGGTCGTTTTCATTCCTGAGAAGACACCATCTCCGGGCAGACTGGTTGTTTTGTTCGACAAAGATGACGAAAAATCCGGTGTACTCATCTTTGGGCGGCCAACCAAGCTCATCGGTGACGAGAAGTTTTCGTACAAATTGACCCCGGTAACGGGCGAATCTGACAACTCCGATGCGGATGTCCCACTGTACGCGATTAGCAAGGCGCCCGAGGAGTGAAGCCGCATGTGCATCATCGATGCGCCTTTCAAACCGTCAGTTAGGAAAAAACGATACCGGATGAAGCGATTTCGTACACTCAAGTTGTTGTTCGTGTTCGCACTGATAATCGCGGCGGGATTCTACTTTCTGCGGATTCATCGATATTCGCACACAGTGCAACGCAGCGGATGGCACTTGGACTACGCGACTCCCGCAATGGCCTGCCAATGCTGCTTCTCGCGTATTTCGCGGCTTGAATACAATGGTAAGCCCATCCCCATGCCGCAATTCCCAGTCACCGATGACAACCGGTGGCGCAGGTCGTCGCTGCACACACCCATCGGCAAGTTTCGGATTTTCAACAGTTTTGAAGATTGGCGATACTTCTTCGGCGATAGCCGCCTCCCCGAATACAACGAGACACCAATCACAAAAGAGGACCTGCGTCGGGGTTATTATGTCGCCACCTACGAAGAGATCAGCGAATCCACGCAGTGGCCGCGAAAGAAAGGGACACCCGAACATTGGTGCATTCTCTACGGCACAGTTTGTTGCTGGGTAGACCCGCTACGCTTGGACGAAGTCGACTGGGAAGACATCTCGCCAACCGGCGAAGAGTAGCTCGTGGCGGCCCTGGCAGAATGCGCGCCTGAGAACGACGCGAACTACACGACGAAAACAGGCGAGTTCGAGGAGAGCGTAGCGCGTACGGCACAGTCATCCGCGCGTGCTCCTCGAACCCGCCCCATCATATTGCGAACCATCGCGAACTATTGCGAAGCCCAGCCAGAATCGCTCCGTCCAGAGGAAACCTGTCTATGGAAGACTTGGCAGACCCTTCTTCAATTTCGATGCGGCTCTTGCTGCGTCCATGGCCTGCCGCGCGGCTTTAACTTTGCCCTGCATCGTGTCTGAGAGGTTCTTCAAATTCTCGAGTTGGGTAAGCGATTCTTCTGCACTGCCAAGCTCGCCGGCTTTGGTTGCCTTGGTGATATCGTCCAGCTTTGTTTGGACGTCGGCATCCGACGGAGCCTCGGCGGATTCGCCGGCATCTGCGGATTCACCGGCTGCCTCATCTCCAGCGCCTTCGCTGGCGGGTGCATGGCTTTCAAGATCCTTGACCTCTGCGGGTTCTCCCATTTTGCCGGTTGCGCAATCCACCTGCACAGCCATAATCTTGTCGCCCGCGATGCAGTGAACTTCCACGAAGTTTCCGTCTGCGTGCTGATGCACCATCGCGCGCACGGCGACACCCTTCGTAGCCGCCTCTGCCATCGTTGCTGCTTTCACAAGATTTACCTTCCCGGATTTGACTGACTCGGCGAGCGCTTTTCCATCTTTGGCACACTTGCCGCAGTCGGCTAGCACGGGTAGCGCCACAGCCAGGATTGCAACGGCAGCAACAACACCATGGATTGTCCGACGCGTTGAATAGTTTTTCTTCGACATGGTTTGGGTCTCCTTTGTTTGGCGCAATTCACACGCATCCTAAGATTGTTTCACAGTAGCCTTGCCAGGGGCGATCGCCTCTTGCCCTGAAACATGACGGGTTTCGTAGGCCGCTGCCTGGGCGAGCGGTAGGCTCGATCGCAGCCACCCGACGGCTACCGACATACGCCTCGCCCTCGATCGGCTGGGCCCAACATTGTACACGATTCGATCATCGGAAAGCTACGAGTCACGCGCGCTGCGGTGGCAAGAACGATTCGGGGGGAGTTCGGGGGACGGGGGTACTTCGGAGAAGGCACACTTTATCTTTTGGGGCAGCCGGATGCGAGCAGATTTGAGGCAGTCGCTCAGCCAGAAATTCCAGAGGCGGTGGGATCAAGCAAACCCGCTTGCTCGAAAGCGCGATCGCGAGCTTTGCAATCGGGGCAAGTTCCGCAGTGCGTTTCCGCATTGGATTGGCAGGCGTGGGTCAGGTCGAATGGCGTGTCGAACCGCGTTCCGAGTTTGATGATTTCGTCTCGGGCCAGGTCAATCAAAGGGGTTTCCAACTTGACCTGCTGCTTGGCTCCCAGCGACATCTCCGTTAGCAGGTTGAACAAATAATAGTAGTCACGGCGATGGTGTGGTGTTCCCTCTCCGGGTGCGGATTGGGTTTCGATTTCGTTTGCGGCTTCGCTTGAACCGACGACGATGG
>JAADIU010000114.1:2453-5164 GCA_013151185.1 Planctomycetota bacterium | reverse complement strand
TAAGGACATCCGAGGTCTATCCAACGAAGTTGCCGAACAATTGGGGCTTTCGCCTGCCCGAACCGAACTCGCGCGAGAGATCAAACAGATCCTCGGTGGACTTCAAACCGTTGCAAATGGGATCGGTGCTCTTCGAACGCACTTCGGCGACGCGCACGGGAGGGGCAAGAAAAGAGTTTTGGTGGACGCGAGAATCGCCCGATTGGCGATTCATTCAGCAAGTACGATTTCGCTGTTTTACATTGAAACGTGGCAGAGAACTGTGTAAGAGTTGAAACTGGCGCGCAGCTAGTTATTGCACTCGATGTCGTCAGGCGTGGACAACCCGTGGCCACATTCCGGACAGCGGTCCGATGTAAGACCAGCAAGGTTGTAGCCACATCTTTGGCAGTAACCAAGCGGTGCCCGTTTACCATGCCGCCACCCCAAGACCGACGCTATGGCGCTGGGCACGAAGAAAATCCACAGCGGGAGAAGAATCGTTTTTTCGGTGAAGATTGGCCAGAAAACGTAGCCAGGCATTGGTATGAACGTGAAAGTTCCCCAAATCCAACCTTCGTAAGTCAACGGATTGAAGTTGATAACCAGCGCACCTTGGCTAACCACCACAACAGTGCTCTGACCCCAGTAGCCACACGTCCTGCTGTGCGTGATTGCAAAAAGGACTGCGATGGAAGTCGCGGCCGCGATCCCCGAGAAAGCCAGCATTTGAACATATCGGGAGCGCCGACGAAACACGCTGGTATCACCGCACGAGGAACATACTCCCGATCGGTTCTCGTCCGTTGGATTACCACAACTCGGACATGTGGGCCCGACATCGGGCAGCACATGACGGAGGAGTAGACATGTGATAACAAGAATAGCCGTAGGGCCAATGCTCAACATGTATGCGAACGGACCGGTTAAGACCTGAGGTTTGAACGCTCCAAGCAAAGCACTGCCGATGGAAATGAAAGCGACTATCACGGAGAGTGTGAATGCGGCGGTCTTGAGCGGCGTGCGACGCAAGATCGGCATGGCGAACAAAGCCCAAAAAGCTCCTTGCAAGCCACCATAGACCAGAGCGACCGGAAGAATACCAAGAAAACCCGAGAGCCAGACCCAAGGAGGCAAGTTGGAGAGAAAAAGCGTCAATGCTGCTGGAAACAGCCAGCTGAGAAATCCTCGCGCGATGCCAAGTGTGAAGCACAAAACGAACGTGTCGGCATAACTGTGAGCTGGCGGTCTAGGAAGAAATGGGCGGGAAAGCATGGCGACGGATGATACCGCGCGATCCCACGACAAGATAGCCCGGTGACCGGGTAGGGTTTGCTGTGCGGACCGCTTTGGATGTCGTACGGGCGTGCTGGGAGTTGAAACGGGGCGCAGCTAGTCTTTTTCTCTAGGGTTGCGGTTGCAGATTCTTCAAGTATGCGGCTTCTATTTTCTCATATCGCGTTTCGTCGAAATCCACCATGCCGTTCTTGTCGTGCGATGCCAAGCCTGCTGTATGCACTTCGAGGATAAACTCGATGAATTGTTCGAGGGATCCATAGTCGCAAGGGTACGGGTCTTCCAGCATGTGGTAGAAAACGCGCGGGTTGGGAGCGGCCACGTCCAGAAAGAAACCGTCGCCGGATCCATCGTCGAGAATCTTCAGGGCTGACTTTCGTTTGGCGTCTACAAAGGGAATGCCTTGGGCCAGCTTTCGGTCTTGCAAGGATTCGGAGATTGACAGCATCCGGCCGAGCGGGAGCAAATCTATGGTGTGGTCCGAACATCCGTTGTGCCACTGATACCAGAGCTCAAGCGACTGCACTTGAGTACCACCGAACGCTGCCCGAAGTGCGGCCAATTCGTTCGCGGTGGCTGGTGGGTTCAGCTTCGCATGCACGAAAGGCGCATTATCCTTCAACGCGGTTTCAAGTTTGGCGAGCGCCTCACGCAAGTTTCTTGTCTCCTTAACGATCATTGTGCTGCTCACAGCCCTTGGCTGTTCGCATCCCATGATGATCATGCATGAATCACAAATCAACAGAAATCCGCAAACCGGATAGGGTCCGCTACGTCGCGGCCAACGTTACCCATAGTAGCGTCTTGGCGTTGAATAGGGCGTGGGCTACTATTGGAGCTACCAGTGAGCCGGTTCTTTCGTAGGTTACTCCCAGGATGATACCGAAGACTGTGATTGCGGGGATGACTTGGGGTTGATCGGCGTGGGCGATGCCGAAAATCAAGCTGGCTACGAAGATGGCGAGCCACCGGTTCTTTATCCATCGACACAGCGAGGTTTGCAACAGTCCTCGGAAGAAGAATTCTTCGGCGATGGGTGTGAGGATGGTGGTTCCTACCCACAAGAGCGGGACGAGCCACACCGGCCTATCGCTTGCGGTCAACAGGTCGATGACGCGGTGTTCTGGAAAATCATGCTTCGGGTCCAGAAGCATTGTGATCTCTTGAGTTGCATATAGCACACCCTGGCAAAGTGCGAACGCGATAAACACCGCACACCAGCCCATCGCGATGTCGCTTGCCCACCGCTTCTTACCCAGCACGAACGATTGGCTGGGGCTTCCTATAAACCGCCTGCCTATCCAGAGTGACGCCATCGCGGCGCACACGGTGGCGATGCTGTATGACAGTGCATTGACCCCGAGGGCGAGGGTGTCGTCCGCGTCGCGAAGGTCAGCCACCCCAAACCATTGGCCAAGCGGTACCACCAGAAGCGA
>JAADIU010000114.1:0-2373 GCA_013151185.1 Planctomycetota bacterium | reverse complement strand
CGCGAATCAGTTGGACCAGCAGCCACAGTGTGCCCGCCGCCCCGAACCCGACAAAAATCCAATTGATCCGTTCGAGGATGAGTTTGATATTGGCGATCATCGGCATCGGTTTGAACTCAAATTCTGCGGCCTGTAAACTCGGTTGGCCGATTAACATCGTTCGGCGAAACCCGACGTAGGGTGGGCCATGCCCACCGCCGATGACATAAGACTCGACATGGTGGGCACGGCCCACCCTGACCCAACTTCGTCGAGCGGTTGGCTGCGTTTGTCGAACCGTACGAAAGGACCGCCAACCTTGAGCAACATACTGGACCAAATCGTTGCCGACAAACGCATCGAAGTCGAGCGACAAAAAGCTGCGCTTCCGTTCGAGGAAGTCATGGCGATGGCCTCGAATGCGCCGCCTCCGCGCGACTTCAAATTGGCGGCGACAGCCGATTCCTCCGGTGCGATCAAACTTATCGCAGAAATCAAACGCAAGTCACCGTCGGCTGGTTTGATCCGAGAGCCGTTTGAACCGGCAGATATTGCACTGGTTTATCAGAAAGCTGGGGCGGCGGCGATCAGTGTGTTGACCGACGAACAATACTTCGGCGGGCGATTGGAATACATCAAAGAGGTTCGGGACGTCGTTGATCTGCCGGTGTTGCGGAAGGACTTCGTGGTCGATCGATATCAAATCGCCCAGGCCCGCGCCGCACATGCCGACGCCATCCTCCTCATCGCCGAGGTGCTTTCGCCCAAGACGATTTACGAATTCGCCAACGTGGCAGGTGAACTCGGGTTGGCTGTCCTCGTCGAAGCCCACAGTGAAGTGAATCTGAAAGCAGTATTGAACGCGATGGGCACACCTCTGCCTGACAACGTTCTGATTGGGATCAATAATCGCGACTTGACGATTCAGCAAACCGACATCGACACGACCGCCCGCCTCGCGAAGCTGCTTCCGCCTTCGACTGTGCTGGTTTCCGAAAGCGGGATTCACACACGCGATGACGTTGTGGCAGTGCAGCAGGCTGGCGCGAATGCGATTTTGGTGGGTGAAGCGATACTCGCAGCGAGCGACATGGCCGCGAAGATGCGAGAACTTCTTGGAACGGATCGGTAGGGTGTGGCCCAGCCGCACCGTTTTGCTTTGACTGATTCTTACTTTTTCTGATTCGGTGCGTCCGGGATGCGCCCTACGAATTCTCACCCATCTGATGATTGTCCGTCCCCCACCCTTCCGCTTCGCTCAAGGATGGGGCACCCGCGCACCCTATGAATTATTGTCAAGCCCGCGCGTGGGCGGCATTGACGATCATCTTTCCTGCCCGTTCGATGTCTTCATCCGTGGTTTGGCGTCCCAGGCTGAAACGGACAGTGCCCAGCGCCACTTCTGCCGCTACGCCCATTGCGGTTAGAACTGGTGATACAAACGGTTTGTCGCCATGACAGGCCGCCCCCGCGCTCGCGCAGAGTTCGGGACACTCGGCAAGAATGTACGCCCCCTGCGTTCCAGCGAACGAAATGCTTAGCGTACCCGGAAGGCGATGCTGTGGATGTCCATGAACGACGACCGCGTCGCCCAGTTCCGCTTGGATCATGTGCTGCAAGGCGTCGCGCCTTCGGGCTACTTCTGCGGCAGACGTATCGCTCATCACCAACTCTGCCGCCGCGCCAAGTGCGACAACGTTGGCCACCGGTTCGGTGCCTGCGCGCCGACCGAATTCATGTCCCGCGCCGTGGATCAATGGCCCCAGCGTGACACCCTCGCGGGTGAACATCGCGCCGATTCCCTGCGGTGCGTAACATTTGTGCCCGGCCATCGTGAGCAGATCGACGCCTAGCTCACCGACATTCACCGCAATCTTCCCAACCGACTGAGCCGCATCGGTGTGCATCAACACGCCTGCATCGCGGGCTATTTTGGAGATTTCGGCGATGGGCTGAATCGTTCCCACTTCATTGTTTGCGTGCATGATCGACACGAGCACGGTGTCCTTGCGGATCGCTTTCCGCACATCGCCCGGATCGACCATGCCCGACGAATCGACGCCAACGCGGGTTGTTTCAAAACCTTGCGCCTCAAGAAAATCGCACGTTTTGAGAACGGCGGGATGTTCGACAATCGAAGTAACGATGTGCCCACCACGCCCATTTTCATTGGCCGATCGCGACCACATCGCACCTTTGATCGCGTGGTTGCACCCTTCCGAACCGCCCGAGTTGAAAATGATTTCGCCTTCGTTCACCCCGAGCATCTTCGCGACCGATGCCCGGGCTTGATCCACGGCTTGTCGCATCGCTCGACCGTGTGCGTGCGGGCTTGATGGATTTCCGTGATGGTCGCCAAGGTAGGGCAACATCGCGTCGCGAACGGCTGGCTCG
>JAADIU010000118.1 GCA_013151185.1 Planctomycetota bacterium | reverse complement strand
AAAACCCATGAGCCTGCGGTCTACCGTCAAATCCCCTCTCCGGCTTCGGCGCACGGGGGCCGTGGGCTCTGGGTTCAGTTGCACGTCTTGTTCTACACAGGTGATCTCAAAGGCATGACACCGCGCGATCTCGGAAAGTGGATTCGTCAGGAACACGCCGAAGTTCAGGCGTTGTCGGATCGACTGCGCGAGTGCGTGGCGATCGTTCCGCGCTGTTGCAGCGACGATTGGATTTGCAACGTCCGCGAACGATTCGAGCGGTTCCGGGCGCACCTGCAAAAACACATCGCCTTAGAGGAACGCGAAGGATACATGGCCGCAGTTCTCGAACTGCGTCCAACCATGTCAGGCCGCGTCAAGGTTCTTGAGCAAGAGCACCAGGACTTGGTTCGACTTCTCGACGGTCTGCACGCCCTTGTCGTAGACCTTTCATGTGATCGACCGCTATTGGTGAAGGACTTTTGCGGCAGGGTCGATGCACTCCTCGGTTATGTTGAGAAGCACGAAGGGATGGAGAACGATCTCGCCGAGTTCGTCTTCACACAGGACATGGGGTCAGAATAAGCGGGTCGTAATAATAAGGCATAGATGATCAGATGGGCGGAGGATCTCCGGCACCCAATGCCTCTCAGCGATCTGAATCTGCTTCCAGCGTGACATCCCCGGTGGGGTGCGTCCCGGACGCACCGAATAAATGAACACAAAACGGTGCGGCAAAGCCACACCCTACGAGGTTTATACGCTACAGCATCCCCAGCTTGTCGAGCCGATAGCGCAGCGCATCACGACCCAGCCCCAACAGTTTGGCGGCTTGCGTTTGGTTGTTCCCGGTTCGCGCAAGGGCTTGCTTGACCAGTTCGTCTTCAAGTTCGTGAAGATCGATCCCTCCGGGCGGAAGGGAAACCTGCCCCGCATCGTTGTGCCGATTCGTCTTGCCGACCACGAGGTCGTCACTGGACAGGACCTCGCCTTGTGAAAGCAAAACCGCGCGTTCAATCACGTTGCGCAGTTCGCGCACGTTGCCCGGCCACCTGTAGGATTTTAGTTTTTCGATGCACGAATCGTCGATGCTCGTGATGGGTTTGCGAAAATCCTGGGCGAACCGTGTGACGAAGTGTTCGGCGAGGAGGATCACGTCATTACCGCGCTCTTGAAGCGGTGGTACATCGATCGCCACCACATCGAGCCTGAACATCAAGTCCGTGCGAAACTGCCCTTCCTCGATGGCTTTGTCGAGGTCGCGATTCGTTGCAGCGATGATCCGCACATCCACGGAAATTTCAGAGGTGCCACCCACCCTTCGAAACGTGCGATCTTCAAGGAAGCGCAACAGTTTGGCCTGTAACCCGGGCGGCATGTCGCCCACTTCGTCCAGAAAAATCGTTCCACCATCCGCCAGCTCAAAGAGCCCTTTCTTTTGAGATTTGGCGTCGGTGAAGGCACCTTTCTCATGCCCGAACAACTCACTTTCCAGGAGGGTTTCGGAGATGGCGGTGCAGGTGATGTTCATAAACGGGCGCGGTGCGCGATCCGAGTTGTAGTGAATCACCCGTGCGACCAAATCTTTTCCTGTGCCCGAATCACCCCGCAGGAAAATCGTCGAAGCGCTGCTTTCGGAAACTTTCCTGATCAAAGCGAAGAGGTCGAGCATACAGGGTGCGTTACCGACAATCCGATCGACGCCATAGTCGTGCGCGAGGTGACGCCGAAGTTCACGCACCTCGCGCCGGAGGCGGGTCGTTTCGAGTGCCTTGGCCACCGTGCGAAGCAACTGCTCCATGTCGAACGGTTTTGTAATGTAGTCGTAGGCTCCCAGCTTCATCGCCTCGACGGCGCTCTCGATCGTTGAAAAAGCCGTCATCATGATCACCACGACATCTTTGTCGCGTTCACGAACACGCCCGAGCACATCCAGACCTGTCATGTCCGGGAGCTTGTAGTCCAGCATGATGAGGTCGTAGAGGTTTTCGCCCAAAGCCTGCGCGGCTTCGGTTCCCGTTTCGACCTCGTCGACCTGGAAACCCTGCTCCTCAAACTTCTGGCGGAGAGCCCACCGAATCAACGCCTCATCCTCTACGATCAAGATGCGAACACCCATCAGTTCTTCTCCGGTCTGTGTAAGTTCTCATCCTGGGGGAGCGTCACGGTAATGGTTGTGCCTTCGCCCAATGTGCTGTCGATGGCGATGGTACCTCCATGCGATTCAACGATCCGCCGACAAATCGCAAGCCCCAGTCCCGTTCCCTTGGCCTTGGTGGTGTAGAACGGTTCGAGGGCACGCGCCAGAATTTCGGGCGACATTCCGACTCCCCGATCCCTCACCGAAATCGTCACCGACTCTCCGTCGGCTTTGCCAGCCACGGTGATGCTGCCCTCCGACCGGTGGGCGTGCGCCGCGTTCAGAATCAGGTTCACGAGCAACTGCTCCAGTTGGGCCTCGTCTGCGCTCACCACTGTTCCGCTGACCTTGTAGTTGACCTTGACCTTTCTGAGGGCGGGTTCCTCTTGAAGCACCCCCGCGACGCGCGGAACCAGTTTGTCCAGCGCGACCTGCTTGCGGGTGGGCGGGGCGGGACGTGCATAGAGCAGCAAGTCCTTGACCGTCTCGTCGAGTCGTCCGATTTGTCCGAGGATGTCGCGGATGATCGATCGATACGGACTGTCTCCCGAAAGCGACTCGCCGATGATCTGGATCGCACCGCTGATTCCCGCGAGCGGATTCTTGATTTCATGGGCGAGTGAAGCGGCCAACTGTCCAATCTCCGCGAGGTGCTGTGCCCGAGCCAGTTTGCTTTCCATGACTTCGCGCTCGATCTCGACGACTTTTTCTGCGTGGCGTTGCTGATAACTGCCGAGCATGATCGTCAAATCGAGCACCAGAATTTTTTGCAGCGATTCGAGTTTCTCCTCGACGCGCGATTCACTTGCAAGTCGAAGGCCACGCATCAATTCTTTGCGAATCACTTCCATACCCATAGGCATAAAGCGTTGCGGGAGTCCCACACGAACATGAGCCTGCCCAATCCGAAGTTGCGACAGGAAGTAGTCCTGGTCGTACGGGCCAACAAAAAGTTCCCCGATCCAGCGTGCGAGCGATTTCTCAAGCCGGCGCATCTGCGCGCGATCTCCCAGAACTGCCGTAGCCGCCGGGTCTTGGAACTGCACTTCGTAGAAACGCCTGACCACGCCCGTAATCAGCGGTTTGGCGAGCGCTGAAAGATTGCCCAAATTGACAGCGTCCTGCTCGTTGAAACCGACATAGGCCTTCAGATCTTCAAACCGTTCTGAGTTCATGGCCGGATTATAGCCGCCCCTCCACAGGACGCTCCTAAAGGGGGATCGGCAACACGCGTGCCACGCAAATGCCCGCTCGTATCGGCTGTTTCAGGCGTGAAACCGACACATGTTGCGGATTTTCGCGCAGCGATAGCGTGATTTGACGCAATTCTTTGTGGCTGCTGGAGTTTCGATTCCGAGCGTTCAGTGGATGTTTCCTCGTGGCGTCGATTCGCGGGTGTCGTTTTTTTCGTGGCACGCGGGATGCGGATAGAGATTGCGGCTGGGGGCCGCAAGACCGGGAGGGCCGAGAGGTGAGTTTCGTGCGGGCAGTGGCCCGTCGGGGATTGGGGGGGTGAATGTTCCCAACCTCCTTTTTTCCAATTTGGCAACGGGAATGCGTGGTTGCATGAATACGATGCTAACAACGATCGCCACACCGAGATCTGAGAATTGGACGCAGCGGTATCCGGAGAAGGTGCGGACCGCCGAGGAAGCCGTCGGGGTTGTTCGACCGGGGCACAGGGTGTTTGTGGGTTCCGGCGCGGGTCAACCGCAAACATTGGTGGAGGCATTGTCCGCTCGGGACGAACTGAGCGATACAGAAATCATTCACATCTTCACGTTGGGCGTCGCCACCTACGCGGAACATCGCTTCGGCGAGAAATTCCGCCACAACGCTTACTTCATCGGTCCCAATGTTCGCAGCGCCATTTCCGACGGTCGTGCCGACTACACGCCCATATTCCTTTCGGAGATTCCCGAACTGTTCAGCAGCGGGCGCGTCGTCATCGACGTCGCCCTGATCGAAGTCAGCCCTCCCGATGAACATGGGTACTGTAGCTATGGCGTTGCCACTGACATCGTCAAGTCGGCCACCGAGAGTGCGCATTATGTGATTGCAGAGGTCAATGATCAAATGCCGAGGGCGCTCGGTGATTGTTTCATCCATGTGAGAGACATCAACGAGATGGTGCCAACCAACCGTCCGTTGCCCGAAGCAATCCTCAACACCGGGAGCGAACTTGCGGGTCGAATCGCGAAGCACGTCGCCAATCTTGTCGAAGACGGCGCGACGCTTCAACTGGGCATTGGCAACATCCCCGACGCGGTCCTCGCACATTTGGGAGACTTCAACGATCTTGGTGTACACACGGAGATGTTCAGCGACAGCATCATCCCTTTGGTCAAGAATGGTGTCATTACCAACGCAGCGAAGACGCTTCATCGGGGCAAGATCATTTCCAGCTTTGTGACGGGTACGCGCGAGCTGTATGACTTCATCGACAACAATCCACTCGTGGAATTTCACCCGACCGAATATACAAACGACCCTTTCATCATCGCTCAGAACAACAAGATGATCTCCATCAACGGTGCCATCGAAGTTGATCTGACCGGGCAGGTGTGCGCCGATTCCATCGGAGATCGGTTCTACAGCGGGATTGGCGGCCAGGTTGACTTCACGCGGGGGGCTGCCCGCTCGAAAGGTGGCAAGCCGATCATCGCCCTGCCTTCAACAGCCAGCCACGAAACGGTTTCACGGATCGTGCCCCATCTCAAACAAGGCGCGGGCGTTGTCACAAGTCGCGGGGATGTTCACTATGTTGTGACGGAATATGGTTCAGCGTATCTGCATGGCAAGAGTGTTCGCGAGCGGGCGATGGCGTTGATCGAGATTTCGCACCCCAAGTTTCGCCCGTGGTTGCTGTCGGAAGCGAAAGCCCGGCGTCTCGTCTACCTCGATCAAATCGAACTGCCGATTCAGACGCCCATCTATCCGGAGCGGCTGGAGAAGCAACTCACGCTCAAGGACGGCTCGCAGGTGTTCATGCGCCCCATCAAACTCACGGACGAGCCTCGCGTGCGCGAACTCTTCTACAAGCTATCCAGTGAGTCGGTTCGTGCGCGTTTTCTCGGGACCACCAAGAGCATGCCGCACCGCAGGTTGCAGGAGTTGTTGCGCGTGGACTACGGTTCCCAGATGGTTCTTCTCGCGTTGACAGGAACCGGGGATGACGCCCAAGCCGTCGGGCTCGCCCATTCCTGCCTGAACCCTCGAACGAACTTAGCCGACGTCGCATTCCTGGTTCGCGATGACTGGCAGGGGCGCGGTTTGGCATCGACCCTGTTGAAGGCCGTCATCGAAGATGCCCAGTCCAAAAGTATCGCCGGTCTGACCGCAGAGGTACTCATGCAGAACACCGCGATGATCCGCGTATTCAACGGGTGTGGATACCCGGTCGAGAGCAAACTCGAAGATGGCCTCTACAGCCTCAATATTTCGTTCGCTCCGACCAAACGTCAGAGGAAAAAATTGGCTGTCCGCGCCACCGACTCCTGATTGCCACACACGCGACGTGAACCACCAAAAAAAACCGGAAACGCCGTTGCCTCAGCCCCCGCAGGTGCAGCGCGACTTGGCGCAGTTACTGGCGTATGCCCTCGGGGGAATGCAATCGCGGTTCGTCCGGCCCTTGCATACTGACTAAGACGCTGCTTCCGATACGCGGCGGACGGGTCGTTTAGAAACTGACAACCCGGCATTCGCGCCATAATTTCCTTGTAACTGGTTCCTAAGAAGGCGTTGCGTTCCTGTCGATGCGAAGGGGTACGCCTTTGGATTTCTGAGCAGGACTCGGAGCAAGATGATGGGTCATACCGCCTCCCTGACGGGTCGAGAACGCACCTTCGACAGCGACGAAATTATTGTCAGCAAGACCGACCTTCACGGGCGAATCACCTATGCGAACTCGGTGTTTCTTCGCATTGCCCAGTACACCGAGAGGGAGGTCCTCGGCCAGCCGCACAACCTCATCCGCCATCCGGACATGCCTCGGTGCATCTTTCGATTTTTGTGGGACACGATAGCAAACGGGCAGGAAGTTTTTGCGTACGTTGTGAACAGAACCAAGCCCGGTGACTTCTATTGGGTTTTTGCCCATGTGACGCCGACGTTTGATGAGAGTGGAAATATCATCGGTTACCACAGCAGCCGGCGCGTGCCCGACCGTTCGATTCTTAAGAAGATCAAACCTTTGTACCGCACGCTGTTGAAGGAAGAGGCGAAGCATTCCAACCCGAAGGCGCAGTGGAAAGCATCGCTTCCGGTCTTGGTAAATTTTCTCAATGAGCAGGGCAAGACCTACGAGGAGCTGATTTTTTCACTGTATGAATCGGCCCATCCGGGAAATACGCCGGTTCAGCAGAAGCGCGAGCTTGCAACTGCCGGCACTTGATCCTGGTGTCATAAAGTGGCATTCGCGAACCCTCGGGGCGGTCAATTCATTGAGAACGAACGCCGCGATTGGCTTAACGCTATCGGAGATAGGAACATGACGGCTACCATTTTGGACGAACCGACAACCGAGGGGGTGAACGCTTTCTCCTCGGACGAGCAGGCGAGTTTTCTTCAGGACGCCACAGAGGTTTGCAGAGCGGCTTCGCGTGGCGATCTGGAACAGCGGCTGTTGAATGTCGACGACGCGGGTGATCTGGGCGACTTGTTTCATGCGATCAACCACCTGCTCGACATGACCGACGCCTTCGTGCGCGAAGCAACCACGTCGTTGGAGTACGCCAGTCAGGGTAAGTTCTTTCGGCGCGTTCTGCCCGAAGGCATGCTTGGGTCGTTCCTGCGGGCCGCGACCAGTATCAATTCCGCAACGATGACGATGGATCAAAAAACCCGGGATCTCAAGGCAGCAGAGCAGCAACGCTCTGCGTTGGAGGGGGAGTTTAACTCGGCCATCGAAACGGTCGCAGGCCTGGAGGGAAGTTCAAAAGAAATTGGCGAAGTGATGACCGTCATCGAGCAGATTGCAAACCAAACGAATCTCCTGGCGCTCAACGCCAGCATCGAAGCCGCCCGCGCGGGTGATGCGGGCAGGGGATTTGCCGTTGTGGCTCGCGAGGTCAAGAACCTGGCTGGAAAGACATCCGACGCCACCAGTGACATTCAAAAGCAAGTCAAAGCAAGTCAACAATCAACCAAGGAAGTTGTCGCTGCCATCGAGCGTATCTGGAATACCGTTCGACAGGAAGGTAAATCTGCGTAGTAGGGTTCAAATCTGATGAGCAGTATGGTGCAGTGTTGAACGATGCGTCGTTACTGTCGCAGCGACGCAGCACCTTTGGCCGATGCACTCGTACCCCCGTTGGTCAACGTGAACGAATACGTCAGCAGGGTGGTTTGTCCCGTGCCGAATGTTCCGGTGCAGGACAGGGCGGAGCAATTTGTCGCCCACCGTGTTGATGGGTACGCAGCCAACGCTGCTGTGCGAAATGTTGCCGCGTCTGAAAACGTTCCGGTGGCCGATGGATTGCGGTAGGCAGAAAGTTCGTTGGTACTGGTGTTTCGCTCGACCAGCAGCATCTCGTTGTTGTCTTTGGTTGAGTCGGTGTTTGTGTCGTTCGCCCACACGATGAAATAATCGGTCGAGTTGGGCGAACCCGACGCGGGAAGAACCACTTCCAACGCGGAACGCACGGATCCATTGATGCGTTGCTTGATCACCTCGGTCTTGACCATCAACCCGCGGCGGAGTTGATCGTCGGACGTACCGTATGTGGTCGCGCTAAGAATCGCGGTTGCAGTGACACCGACCACAGCCATCACCGCCAGCGCGAGCATTAACTCGACGAGCGTGAATGCGTGTTGAAATTGCTTGATGTTCTTGCGGGCCTTCTTCACAAGTTTTTCTCGCGGTGAGGTTCAAACTAGGGCGATGGATCGGGAACGAAGGCCTCCAGACTCCAACTGCCCGCATTGTCATCGGTCACGGTGACGGTCACGAGCAAACCTGAAACGGCTCCGCCCAATCCGGTGACACTTTGTGTGCTTGCAGGCACTGAGACTGCGTATGTGAACACTTGATACGGGTCTGCATACGCGGTTCCGGTGACATCCTGTAACGATCCACCCAATAGTGTTCTGCTTCCGGATTGGGTGTAGTTGAAGAAATCGTCAATATTATCGAATCCGCTTCGGGGAGTTTCACCCGCTTCGGGACCCTTGCCCGAAGCACCGTCGGGATCGTCGTACGGCAGACGCAGGATTTCGTCCATCAATGAATCGGCAAGCGTGAGAGCCCGTTGTCGATGCAGGGCGTCGTACGTTTGCATCTGACCTGCAACGATGGCCTGTGACGTGGCGACCGCGACAACCGCAAGGATCGTGGCTGACATCATCGCTTCGATCAACGTGAGGGCACGCTGTTTGTGTGGACGGGGGTGCATGTGTTGGGCCTCGTGAATCGTAGTCTTCTCTTAGGTTGGTCGGCATAGCGTCGCTCGAAGTGCAGCCGCGTCGATTGACGATCGCACCGGCAGAGATTATGGGACGCTGAGTCTGTGATGCAGCGTTCCCGTGCTTCGCCCAACATCTGCCGATCTCTATCGGTGAGGCGGTGCTTCAAAGTCGTGCGGTGTAAGGCATGCGCGGTAGGGTGCGTCCCGGACGCACCGAATAAACAAGTGCAAGACGGTATCAATAAACACAAGACGGTGCGTTCGGGACGCACCCTACGAATGTTCTGAACGCAAACACCGTTTCTCAAAACGGAACCAGGATAGAGGCAGTTGTGTCATGCGTCGTGCGAATCTTCGTGCATTTACTGTGGTCGAGTTGCTGACGGTGGTGATGATTCTCAGCATCGTCGCCGTGCTCGCGCGGCCTTTGTTTGAATCGACCGATGCCACAAGATTGTCTGCCGCTGCTCGGCTTGTCGTCGCGGACTTGCAGTACGCACAGATGTATTCGATCAGCCACGGTGACAACCCGATGGGTTTGAAGTTTGACACATCCACAAGCAGCTACACGGTGGTTCAGCGCACCGGAGCGCCGCCCTTCCAATGCTCGACAGCGGCAGCGGTGACCAATCCCGTGGGCGGGGGGACATTCACCACGACTTTCGGTGCAGGCAGGGCTGCGGAACTCGTCGGGGTCGGAATTGGCTCGCTCTCTTTGGACGGTGACGCATGCCTCGTCTTCGGATCGATGGGGGAGTTGGACCAAACGTCTGCCGCAACGTTCACCCTGTCGTTCGGTAGCCGGTCCATGACGATTTCGGTCGACCCCATCAGCGGTGAAGCGACCATTCTGCCATAGCTCGACATCCTTCCTTCGGCCCGATTGCCATCCACCGCCCGATCTCTACACTACGCCCCCATGGTGCTCATCATCGACAACTACGATTCGTTTACCTACAACCTCGTCCAGCGCATCGGCGAGTTGAAGGGGGGGGGCGGCCATTCGATTGAGGTGCGTCGAAATGATGCGATCTCGACAGCCGGCGTTGATGAACTTGCCCCGACGCATCTCATCGTTTCCCCCGGACCGTGTACGCCAAACGAAGCCGGGGTGAGCATGGAAATCATCCTGCACCTTGCGGGCAAGATACCCGTGCTCGGTGTTTGCCTTGGTCATCAGTGCATCGCGCAAGCATTTGGCGGGAAGGTCGTCCGAGCCCGCCGGTTGATGCACGGTAAGACGAGCGAGATCAAGCACGATAGCAAAGGGGTTTTCAGTGGTCTATCGAACCCCTTCACCGCGACGCGGTACCACTCGCTGATTGTCGATGACGACGCGATTCCAACAGATTTTCACGCCACCGCTTGGTCGGCTGACCGGAAGGAACTGATGGGAATCCGCCACGATTCCATGCCCATCATCGGTGTTCAGTTCCACCCGGAAAGCTTCTTGACGACCGAAGGCCATCACCTGCTAAGCAATTTCCTGGAAATGTGACCGTTTCTGGAAATGTAACCGGGTCATCATCGACCTGAGTATTGGCACCTGAACTTGCATTGCCCGAAAGTTCCTACGCGGAAGCGTTGTCCATCACGAGCGGTGGACGTCGTCTTCGTCGGCGTTTCTTGGGGACACCGGGTAGGCGAATTTCCGGAGCGCGGGGTTCTGCCGCTTCTGCAATGTCGATGGCTTCCTGCGCGGTGGGGGCGTAGAGGTCGGCTTGCACTTCTTTCCACAGTCCGTCGGCGCGGTTGAATACGCCACCCGACATCATGACGTTCATGGTTGGGTTGCTTGCGATCGAGCGAATGTGGTCGATCAAGTTTCTGATCTGCGGGACACCGGAAGGTTTGCTGCCGAAAATCAGGAGGATTTCAGGTCGAAGCTGACCGACGAGCTGCGTGATTTCGTCCATGGGCACACCACCACCCAGAAAGTAGACGCACCATCCCCGCGCTTCAAACAGATCGCCACACATCTGGGCGCCCATCTCTTCGGGTTCGTCGTCGGCGCAGGCGATCAGGATTGTTTTTCCGATGGACGGCAGTTGGTTCAGATGCTGCTGAAGTTGGTCTGCAATGCACCGACTGATGCGCGTGGCCATGTGTTCGGTGGCGACGGTGATGCGGTTTTGACGAAAGCATTCGTCGATCCGCTGCATCGAGGGCCAAAGCAGATCGTAGTAGATTCGGGTAGCGTCGTGGTTGACGGCTTGGAGTTGTTCGGACACGAATTGCCGACAGGCTTTGCGGTCACCGGCAAGAAGCGGTTCAAGAAAACGATCGACGGTGGATGGTTGCTGCATCGGGGGCGGACTCCAGCTTCAGCGCCACGGGCATTACGGAGGTCTCAAAACCAGGGCCTCCTGCCCGAATCCGTGAATTGTCCGCTGGCGAATTGCGAACGTGAACGATTCTCCAACCGTCCGTGATTGATTTGTCTGTGAACAGATTCTTGCCTCGAAGATCGGCGACGTTTGGCTCGCAGATCATCGGGACAAATGGGGTATCGGCGGGCACCAAAAATCGTCTTGAGGCGATGATTGCGCGTTGAATTCATTCAAGATGAACGCGGGGTCGCATTTCAACGCGGTCTGTCGCGTCAGCACAACACGCATGTTGCAGGACGTCAACACGGCGGGCGGTGGGGCGTGGTTGGCGGGTGCTGAAGCGGAGCCCGTCGGAGACGGTTCTTTACGACTTCAACATAACACGCATACAATCGCGGTTTCGCCAGATGGGCATCATCGCAGGAAGGATCGAACCGTATGCCGACAGAAGACGTCGCCGACCAAATTATGCGTTTCATCGGAAGTACCGACTATCGCCCGAAGAAACTGCGCGCCCTCGCCAGGAGCATGGGCATTTCCGAAAAGGAACACGGCAGTTTTCACTTCGCCGTCAATGCCTTGATGAAGACGGGCAGGCTCGTGATGGGCAGCGATACGGTCGTCACCATTCCCCATCCGTCCGGTACGATCGTCGGTACGTTTCGTTTGAACCCACGCGGTTTCGGATTCGTCATCCCCGACAATCCCGACGCCCACGGAGATTTGTTTGTTCCACCAGGCGACACGGGTAGCGCGCTCACGGGCGACCGTGTCGAAGCCAAGGTGGCCAAACGGGGCAAACGCGGTGGCAAGATGCTCTTCGAGGGACGCATCACCGAGGTCCTGAACCGCGCGCAGAATCATTTTGTTGGCGAACTGCTGCACGATTTCAACAGGTGGTTTGTGCGACCCGATGGCAACACGTTTCACGGTCCGGTATTTGTTGACGACCCCGGTGCGAAGTCTGCGCTCGAGGGAGATCAGGTCGTGGTGGAGATCACCCGGTACCCCACGCCCGGAAAAGAAGCGCGGGGTGTGATCATCCGTGTGCTGGGCGAACGCGGATTGCCCGAGGTCGATACGTTAAGCATGATCGTGCAGTATCAATTGCCCGAAGGGTTTGAACCGGATGTATTGAAGGCGGCATCTGATGTATCTTCGGCGTACGATCCCGCGGCAGATGCCAAGGGTCGCGAAGACCTGTCGAAGGAAACCATCATCACGATCGACCCCGATGATGCGCGCGACTTCGATGATGCCATTTCGATCAAGACGCTGCCCAAAGGCGGGATGGAGCTTGGCGTTCACATTGCAGACGTCAGCCACTTCGTTCAGCCGGGGAGCACCCTCGACACCGAAGCCAGATCCAGGACGACGAGCGTTTACTTCCCCAAGCATGTGATCCCCATGCTTCCGGAGGTGTTGTCGAACGGGGTGTGCAGCTTGCAGGAGCGCGTGCCTCGCTTCGCAAAGAGCGTGTTCATTTCGTACGACAAACATGGGAAGATGCAAAACCGGCGCTACGCCAACACGGTGATTCAGTCGGCGAAACGGTTGACCTACAAACAGGCATCTGCCGCGCTGGATGGCAAGCCGGGGCGACTGTCCAAGAAGGTTGTGGCGCTGCTCGGGCAGATGGAAAGGCTCGCCAAGTCCATCCGTCGGCGACGCATCAGAGACGGTATGTTGGTGCTCGACTTGCCCGAGGTGGACCTTGTCTATGACGAAAAAAACAATGTCACGGGCGTGATACCGACGGATACCAGTTTCAGTCATACGCTTATCGAAATGTTCATGATCGAAGCGAACGAAGCGGTGGGGCGGTTGTTTACCGAAATCGGTGTGCCGCATTTGCGGCGCATTCATCCGGAACCGGCTCCCACGACGGGAAAATCGCTCGGGAAATTCCTGGGTGCCCTCGGCATCAAGGTGCCCACGACCCTCGACCGGTTCGCATTGCAAGGCCTGCTAAAAAGCGTCAAAGGCAAGCCGGCTTCTTTCGCGGTTAACCTTGCGGTGTTGAAATCGATGCAGTCGGCAGAATATTCGCCGAAGATTTTGGGACACTATGCGCTGGCGGGCGAACACTACGTTCACTTCACGTCGCCCATTCGCCGGTATCCGGATTTGACCGTGCATCGCTTGTTCGATGCGTATGTCAAAGGCAACCTTCACACCAAGGCTCAAATCAAATCGATGCCTTCCGATCCGGAACTGGTCGAATTGGGTGCCCACTGTAGCCGCTGCGAACGTCGCGCCGAAGCGGCAGAACGTGAACTGCGGCTGGTGAAGATCATGCGACTTCTGGAAGCGCGCGTGGGCGATCAGGTTCCGGGTGTGGTGACGGGCGTCACGAATTTTGGACTCTATGTGCAGCTTCGCGAGTATCTGGTGGACGGCCTGCTCCGGTTCGAGCAGTTGGCTGACGACTGGTGGGAGGTGGACACGGAACATGGATGCGTGATCGCTGAGGGGAGCGGAAAACGGATCGCCATCGGGCAGGAATTGCAGGTTTCGATTTCACTGGTCGACGTTGCGGGTCGGCAGATCAGCCTAGCGTTGACCGAGTTTGTCGGTGCCAAGCGGCGAGCGGGCGGTAGGGTTCGCAAGCGAGGTCCTTCAAAGCGGGGTCCGTCGAAATCGAAAGGGAAATTCAAAGGGAAACCGGCGAAGTCCAAAAAAGCAAAGGCGTCCAAGCATCGCAAGAAAGCCCCCGCCAAGAGAAAGAAGCGCCGCTCGTAGGGTCCGCTGTGCGGACCGTCACAGGGACAGTGTTCGATGCCGACACATGGTCCGCACAGCGGACCCCACCGATTGAATCACACCACCAGCGAACGCCGCCAATACTATTCGGTTTTGTTCGAGGCAGGTTGACATTCTCGGGGCCGATCACATAGGCTACGCGCGCAGCATGGTTTTCTTCAGGACGATCTTGTGAATCAATCCCCACTCCACAGCTTTCATACAAAACTCGGCGCGAGAATGGTCGATTATGCCGGTTGGTCGATGCCGCTGATGTACCGTGGCATCATCGAAGAGCACAAGCACACCCGGTCGCAATGCTCGCTGTTCGATGTGTCGCACATGGGGCGGTTATACCTAGCCGGCGGTGATTCCGAAGCGCTGCTGCAAAAGGTTTGCACGCGAAACGTCGGCGAGATGCCGGTCGGGCTGTCTCGCTACACACATATATGCCGCGAGGACGGCGGGATTCTGGATGACGTGATCGTATCGCGTTTCGAGGATCAGTACCTCGTCGTGTGCAATGCTGCCAACCGTGAAAAAATCACAAACTGGCTGAAGGCGCAATCGGTGGGCATGGATGTGACGCTTACCGATCGCACACTCGAAACCGCCATGATCGCATTGCAAGGACCGCAGGCGATCGCCCAAGTCGAGAAATTGCTGAAACTCGACCTGAGCGATTTGAAGCGATACCACTTTCTCACCCGGTCGTTTATGACGTTTAAGTACGCGGTTTTTCGCAGCGGGTACACGGGCGAAGATGGGGTTGAACTGATTCTTCCGGTCAACCTTGTCAAGCTGGCGATGTCTGCATTGGTCGGTTTGTGCAATCGCGATGATGCGGTTGTTTTGCCGGCAGGCTTGGGTGCGCGCGACTCGCTTCGTTTGGAAGCGGGGATGCCGCTTTACGGGCACGAGCTGACGGAAGATTGGGATTCGCTGACAGCTCGCCAGGGTTGGTGCGTTCACCTCGACACCGATTTTGTTGGCGCAGACGTGATGCGCGATCTCAAAGCAGGTGGCCTCAAACGCAAGATCGTGGGCCTTCAACTCGAAGGTCGACGCACCGCGCGGCAGGGGTTCGTGGTGAAGTCGAACGGCGAAGCAGTGGGGCAGGTGACCAGTGGCGTGCTGAGCCCAACGTTGGGCAAGAGCATTGCCCTGGCGTTGGTTGATATATCGGTGTCGAAAGTGGGCACCCCGCTGGCTGTCGAGTTCGGCAGCAAAGAAATACCAGCATCGGTGGTGAAGATTCCGTTCTACAAATTGCAATCCTAAAGGACGCGCGCCAGTCGCGTGGTGAGACAAGACAAATGAGCATTCCGGACGATCGCAAATATTCCGACTCACACGAATGGTACAAGGTCGATGGCAACGTGGTGACGATGGGCATCACCGCGTTTGCAGCAGATGAACTCACCGACATTACTTATGTCGAACTCCCGCAGGTCGGGGCAGAACACCAAGGCGGGGCAGCCATCGGTGAGATCGAATCCGTCAAGGCAACCTCCGATTTGATCTGCGCCATTTCCGGCAAGATTACAGCCGTCAATGACGGGTTGGTTGACCATCCGGAGTTGATCAATGACGATCCGCTCGAAAAGGGTTGGATGGTCCGCATCGAGGCGTCGGACCTGTCCCCGCTCGACGGTCTATTGAACGCTGCCGCCTATCAAGAACTCACCACCTAACGCCGTTTCCACCAAGGTCGCGGCACCCAGGGTAGGGTGCGTC
>JAADIU010000275.1 GCA_013151185.1 Planctomycetota bacterium | reverse complement strand
TTCGTGGACTATGTCCCAAAACGAAATCTTCAAGCCGAGGTCGACGAGATAGGCCAAGAATGCCAAGATGACTCGTTGGTATGTCCGCATATACAGAGTATGCCTAAACCCAGCCTCAACTGATCAATGAATGACTGGGTGAATCTCTGACCAGAGTGTTGGCATGTTCAAATTCGCGCCGTTCTTGCGCGTATTCGTCATCACGTCCGTGCCTTGGTTTGTTGAAGTGAGTCAAACTGAAACCCTCGATGTCCTATTCAGACGACGCCTACGCCTGTCAAAATCAGAGACGACATCGCATCGTGAGTGGTGTGGGTCCGATCAATCGCCGCACACATGCTGAATCTTGCGAAAGACCGCGACAATTCTCAAAGCTCTAAACGTTTCATGAAATTGAGGGTTTTGAACTTTGCTGTTTCAAGGGCGACCGACGGGAATCGAACCCGTATCCCCGCGTTCACAGCGCGGTGCTCTAACCGTTGAGCTACAGCCACCATTCGTATCGACATAGCGTTCGCGCCGATTGGGCGCAACGAAATGAACCGGTCGGCTGTCGAGACCGACCGGTTCATCATCGTGCGGCGGGCTGGTTTTCTGCTACGTCTTCACGTCAGGTGCCCCCGCGACCAGCGTGCGGATCTGGTCGGAAAGATCACCGTTGCCAAAAACAAACGTCGATCGCGTTCCCGACAGAATCTCGGCGAGTTGTTCCAACTCCTTCATTCGCGCGAGGGTCGGATTCTCCGCCAATAGCTTCGCCGTGTTGGCTTGGCTTCGGGCAGCGGCTGTTTCTTCGCGACGCCTGATCAAGTTGGCCTGCGCCGACTTTTCAGCTTCGATCACCTGATTCAAAATCGTCTTCATCTCACCAGGCAGAATGATATCCTTGAGTCCGACGCTCTTGATCGCGACACCAAAATCATCCGCACGCGATGCCAGCGCGTTTCGAACCTCACCACTGACCGATTCCTTGTCGGCCAACAGCGCGTCGAGCGTACGCGTACCGACTGCGGCGCGAAGCATGAGCTGAGCTTCACGGTACAACGCCTGCGCATGATCACTGACCACGGTGACGGCCTTCATCGAGTCGATCACTTGGTAGGCAACCAACAGGTTGACGCGCAAAGTAACCTTATCCTTGGTAATGATCTCTTGGCCGGCGACGTCAGCCACCTGCTCGCGGCGATCAATTGCCTTCCAGGTCACGCGCCCGGCGTTCGACCAGAATACATGGCGCCCCTTGCCCAGCGTCTCGATGATCTTGCCGTCCTTGATCAGCAGCGCATCCTCATGCTCATCCACGTTCACACCCGTCAACCACTTGGAGCTACCTGCGAAAGACACGATGGCCTCAAGCTTTGGGTGCTCGAACCGCAACATGCCCGTGTCGAACGTCTCCACTTCGATGTCGTATGGCTCGTTCCAAAACGCGTGGCGGCCGGGGCCGAGAATGTATGCAAGCCGTCGGTCCTTCCAAACCAGAGCGCGCTCATGGTCAGCCAATTCGACAAGCGTCAACGCTCTTGCCAGCTCGGAATTCTTCACCAGGATATCCAGGATCGTATGCTCAAACTTCGTCGTGAGCGTGCTGACCACGTCAATACGCCGACGCGTTCGACTCCACAACTTGCTCCACAGGCGGTACCTTCCCGGCTCCAATAGCCGAGCGAAATCCCCGTGGTCAAAGAGCAACCCCTTTTCGTATGACTTGATTCGTGTTAGTCCGAACATGATCGAACCCATCCTTTCCTCTTACGTCTTTCATCTTCCTACGTCTTATCGAAAGCGCCTCGCGTGCAGGCGTTTGTTTCAAACACAAGTTGCAGGGTGACCTGTTTGATCGGTCCCGAGTCCGCAGCGGGTTCGGGCTTGAGATGAACCCGAAGTCGTCTCGACCGCACCCGACGCCCAAAACATCTGAGAATCGACGCGGTGTCGATGACGAAGTTCATCGGTATCCGCTCGAATACGAAGCTACTTTCGCGGTACCAACAGCGCTCATGCGACAACAGCCGCATGCATTGGCTTCTTGAGGCGCATTCACACCTACAAGCCACACGCCATTGGCTGACCGATCGCGGGATCACTCCCACAACTTGCCAGTGAGGGCAATTTTCAGTTGCCGAGTTGGGACGGGATTTGAACCCGCTACACCACAGTTAAAGCTGTGTGCTCTTCCAATGAGCTACCCTTTTGGCCTGGACAGGAATCGAACCTGCTTCGTCTTTCGACGACAGACTTTTCAAGTCTGCGCCCGTCCACCGAGCATCCAGGAACCGATATTGTTTCCGATGCCGTTCACGGAACGCGCCCAAGTCAAATCCGCTGGATGCAGGGCGTGCCGCCGGCTCAACATCGGTCGAACCCAAAACCGTACTACGACCATCAACTACGAGTACTACTTCCCGTGTCTTCACTCGCACTATTCCACTCGTTGCCGTGCAATCGATCTGGGTGGCAGGACTCGAACCTGCAACATCCTGGATCCAAACCAGGTAGGCTTCCTATTGCCCCACACCCAGCCGCTCTTTCGCGCGATCCAAATGACCCCACCAGGAATCGAACCTGGAACTGAAGCTTCGCACGCTTCGATGATCTCCCTTTCACCATGAGGTCCGAAGAACCAGTGCCTGATCGAACCGAGTCGCCCGAACCGACCATGTAGCAGGGGTCATGAGGGTCGGTCGCGGTTTCCGTTCCTGTTTCTCCACAACGGCGGCGGGCGGCATCACCACCACCGCCCGCCGGTTGGCATCCCGGCCAGTCTCGAACACTTTGACCCGGGCAACGTTCCAATTAGCAAATAGCGTGCCATGCGCGCAGATTTGCCACCCGATAGCGCATAACATCTTTTCAAACATTGGTTTAAGGCGTTCCATGGTGCGAGTACGCGACTAGAACCGAAGATCGCTGGCGCGGAATTCTTATCTACTGAGCCAGAAATATATATTTCTAGCTAATAACGACATGACTATCGAATCGCTTGGAAGACTTCGCTTGGGAAAGTGTTGGACAAGGGCGAGGAGCCAAAACGCGGACCACGGTAGAAGTTGGCGGTCCGTTCAGCAAGCATGTACGACGCTGACCCTGCATTCAAACGGATCGTACCGATACCGCTCGTTGGCAAGGTTTGTGACCGGGATAAGCAAGCTGGGGCAAGAATCGACAGGCGCGCAAAGCACAGCAAGCAAGGCGTTTGCGAG
>JAADIU010000341.1 GCA_013151185.1 Planctomycetota bacterium | reverse complement strand
TCGTCGCGTGCGACTTCTTCACGAAGAACGTCATCACGCCGTTTCGTACGAGAATCGCGTACGGCTTGTTCTTCATTCATTTGCAGACTCGGAAGGTCTTCATGTGCCCGACGACGTATCATCCCAACCGTCAATGGATGATGCAGCAAGCGCGAAATGTGCAGATGTGGTTGGATGACGAGAGGATCGAAGCTCGGTTCCTAATCCGTGATCGTGACACGAAGTTCTCGCCGGCGTTTGATGCTTTGTTCAGCGGCGTGGGTATTCGCATCGTGAAGACGCCGGTGCAAGCGCCCAATGCGAACGCATTTGCCGAGTCGTGGATCGGCTCGCTCAAGCGCGAATGCTTGGCCCACTTCGTTTGCTTCAGCCGGGGCCACCTCGATTACATCCTGCGTGAGTACGTTCGATTCTACAATCGGCATCGACCTCACCAAGGTCTTGGGAATCGCACGCTTGCAACTGCCCTTGGCAGTGATCCACCGATTCTCGAACGATCCGAGTCAGATCCAATCCGCTGCAAGCGGATCCTCGGAGGATTGCTGCGCCATTACTATCGCGCTGCTGCGTGACGCTCAATCGTCCAGGGGTATCACATCTCTACGTTTTTTCGTCTCGCCACCCAACGGCGACAGTGCCAGCATGCGCACAGTTACCTGTGCTCCGTGAAATCGACCTGCCAGTCACCCGCGACCACGTCTTCTCACAAATCTTCAGACGCTCCAAAGACTGAATCGGAGGGGCGTCTACATTTTGGACCCGCTCTGAATGGACCTGCACGATCATCTCCCCAGGTCGTCGCCATCGGAGGCTGAACCAACCACGGCCGTCGCGTTCGCATACAATTGCGTGCTTCATCATGAAGAATGGACATCTTGGGCTACGGATTGGGACCCGTGAACTCGACTGCAAACGCGGCGTAGTCGATCAGATCGACATCGCCGTCATTGTCTACGTCAAAGTCGCCGCAGAATCCGAGATTCACGGAAACGAGGTACTCAGAAACTCCGTGAACCACGTTGTTACAATTGAGCGTTGCACCGTCGATCACAACAAGTCTCAGCGTGTATGCGCAGTCTGGTAAGAGGGTCGTATCCCATGTGGCGAGAATGCCGTTGGGTACTGAACTCGTGCCCGAGCCGATGGTCACCCAGCCATTCGCATTGCCACCAGTATACTGCAGTACCCAGCTTTGCAGATTCGCATCCATCGCAACGCCGATGACGTCTACAAACCCCGCGACATATTCGCAATCGACGGGGGAGAGTATCAGTGCGGTTGGCGGCGAGTTGTCCACGGTCACCGTGTGTGCGATCTCCAACGTGTTACCGCACACCGTCGTTCCGATCACACGAACGTCGTAGTTTCCGTCTGGCAAGCCAAGCGCTGGGGTGTCCCACAACGTGAAACCCTGGTTCAGGGCGCTGCCGGCGTACTGCGGAATCGATGGGTCGACTGGGCTGAACAAACCGCCGCCGCTCGGACGGTAGTCAGCCGTGAAGTGGTCAAAGCACAGATTGTCCCAAACCGTCCCGTCGAAGCACACAATGCCTCCGACCACGCTGCCATTCGAGGGGGAGTCTAGACGCACGGTGTCAAAGTCCTTGTCAATCCAGACGATTTGAACGTCCGTATTGCTTGCTCCACAACCATTCGTGGCAGTCAATCGAAGATAGTAGTAACCCTCCGCGAGTCCGGTCGTATTCCACGATCCAAGAACCCCGTTCAGAATCGGTGCGGTTCCGGTGGAGACAGTCGCCCACACGGAACCGTTGATTGGTTTGTATTCGAGGGAATACTGACTTAGCCCGCTTTCTGGATCGTTCGCGCTTCCCACGATACTGACTGCGCTACAAGCGCAATCGAAACTGATCGGAGACGAGATTGTCGCGACGGGCGGCGTGGAATCACCACCGCAAATCAGGGCGCGTACACCGAGACACAGCGTGCAACTGGCGGAGTTTTGATTGTAGGAGCCCACTTCAAAGAGATACGTCGTACCTGCGACGGCGTGAAACGTGACGCTCGACGACCTCGGAGAGGGATCACATGCGCTGATGCATGCGGCGTCCAACGCGTCATCCACACAAAGATCATCGAGGCGGATCGGAAACTCGCAATCACCGCTCGCCTGCCACACTTGCAAGACCGTATCGTACGCGGTCGACGGATGGCATGTGCTAAACGTTAGTCTTCCGGTAACCGATGGCGTGATCTCAAACCAAACACCATGTCCGACGTTGAACCCACAGACGGGCGCAAATGCCCCGACGACTGTAGAGACGTCCATGACGACTTCATGAACGCCCGGTGTACCAGGAATCACGCGCGGGCCGCATGAACTGGCGCTGGCCGTCTCCCCGGTGCATTGGCCGCTGGCCAATTCGACGTTGAAGAGCAAACTCACCAGAATGACCGGAACGATTAGCCGCTGTGACATTGGAAAACCCCCTTCTCATGTTGTCGATGTGTGTTGGGCAGGCTGTCTGCCCGGAGTAAAGGCGGCACTCAGAACATGCACCCGCTGCGTGCCGCATGGGTGAAGCCTAACAGACCGACGGTGCGACCAACGCAAGTTGAAGATGGGCAACACGGATCTAAGAAATACTGCGCCCGCAGAGCAGCCGAAACGGCCAAGGGTCCCGACCACCCACAGGACGATGCGGCGAAAGATCTGCACGAGACCAGACGCGTGCGACACATTGTCAGCGAATCCACGGGCTTGACTTTCAAAGCTCGCCAACAGTAGAATCGACCTGTTTAAGATGTTCGCAGGTACTCGTCTATGGCAGCGGTTTCAACGGGTGCTTGAAGTGCCGCCGTCCACGCCTACCGCACGAAGTGGCTTTCACGCGAAGCGGCTGATCGATGATTACAGGACATTCCTTCCAGTCCAACAGACCGCATCAAATTGTTGAACGCTGCGTCGGCATCGAGGGGGCGGATTCGTTGATGGGCATCCTTCTTCGCCGCGTCGTGGGCCCGTTCGCGCGAATCAGTGGGGGCTTGGAAGTAGTTGCCACGATTGTCGACTCAGGCGAATCCACCAGCGGGGACCACGCTTCGGTGCGACCAATGCACCCGCTTTGTGCAAAGTATTTTTCGAGTGCTTATTGCAAAGAATCGTGGCGGCTCCATATGGCTCAACTCGTTCGCAAGCCCGAAACACACTGGCACCTTTGCGACTTCGGCATTCGCTGTGCCGTAGTACCGCTTGCGTTTGATGGGTTGTGTCTTGCCGCATGCAAATTGTCATGCGAGCGCACGATGTCGCACGAACGGTTCCACGCCTCCGTCGAACTACTCGAACTCTTGATAAAACAAGTGCAACTGCTCGATGCGGATTTTCTTGCTCGCGAAGCGGCAGAACGCAGACAAACCAATCGCAGTGAACCGATGACCGACGAGAATTCAAACGACATCGCCACGCAGCGCCCCTGCCGCGTTCATGCGACTCAAGCAAAGACTTACATCGAACTACATCTCGGTGATCCCAAGCTGACCGTCCGTCGTGTCGCGGATTTCTTGGACCTTCATCCGGACTACCTGGCACACCTGTTCGTCTGCGAGTTCGGAGAACGGATGGCACGATACATCACGAAGCGCCGCGTCGAGCGTGCAAGGACACTGCTAAGGAGCACGGAATGGCAGGTCAAACGCGTCGCGCGAGAGTGCGGTTTCGCAGCTCCAAACTGGTTTGTTCATGTTTTTCGTGAACACTCAGGTGAAACACCGGGCTCATACCGGCGACACATTTCTTGAATACTCCGCAAGGCGCTCTTGTTCACCACAACAGACACGGAGCAATTTCTTCGAGTGCAAAGAAAAAGGCGACCCGCTAGGACCCGACCGTGGATTGGAATCTGCGGAAATCCGCAAGATCAACCTCTGTGTCAAGATCCATATCGAGTGAGCATTGGCATGAAGTGCCTGTGGCGTTGTCTAGCCCCGCGAGGCAGGTTTCAAAAAGGGCGAAGTTGATGATGTCCACATCGCCGTCGCTGGGGACGCTGGTCGGGTTCGCGGGATTGCTGCAACCATCCAGTTCGTCACGATCAAAGAAACCGTCCTCGTTCGGCGCCAGAACCGCGTACTGCTTATTCTTCATTCATCTGCAGACGAGGAAGGTCTTCATGTGCCCGGCGACGTACCATCCCAACCGACAATGGATGATGCAGCAGGTACGAAATGTGCAGATGTGGTTGGACGACGAGGGGATCGACGCCCGGTTCCTGATTCGTGATCGCGACACCGAGTTTGCGCCGGCGTTCGATGCTTTGTTCAACGACGCAGGTATTCGCATCGTGAAGACACCGGTGCAAGCGCCCAATGCAAACGCTTTCGCGGAATCGTGGATCGGCTCGCTCAAGCGGAAATGCTTGGATCACTTCGTTTGCTTCAGTCGAGAGCACCTCGGTCACATCCTGCATGAGTACGTTCGATTCTACAACCGGTATCGACCTCGCCAAGGTCTTGGGAATCGAACGCTTGCAGTTGTGCCCTTGGCAATGATCCACCGCCTCCCGAACAACCCGAATCAGATCCCATCTGTTGCGAACGGATCCTCGGCGGATTGCTGCGACACTACTACCGCGCTGCTGCGTGACGATCAATCGTCGAAGCACCTCGCATTTCGACGTCCTTCGGTCTCGCCACTCAGCGGCGACTCTGTGAACATGCGCACAGTTGCCTGCGCTCGATGAAATCGACTCCTTTATGACGCGCGATCATCCCCTTTCCACAAGTCTCGAAGTACTCCCGAAGCTGAATCGGAGGGGCGTCTACATTTAGGACCCGCTCTGCATAGACCTGCGCGGTAAGTGGAGAGCAAGTGAGCGGCGGATCGCTGTTGTAAACAACGCAGTCAAGAGTGCTTGGTAGTCAAGAGAATTTATCAGCCAAGAAAACTTAGAAAGTGTCGTCGTGTGGCACTCTTGAACCGGCTTCTGGAAACTCGCCATGAGTCCCCCCAAACGCGGGGCGGAGTTCGGTAAACGGGAAGTTGACTCAAGCCTTTGTAACCGTCACCACTCGCCCTCATGTGATGGGCTCATGCACTGTGGTTTGTCACTGTTGCGCGATTGGGCGCGGGCGGTGGGTTAAATCCAGCCCGCCTATTCCATTAGTGGGCTTTACGCGCCCCCTTTTTCGGGGCTTATCTTCGTGTCGCGCTGCGCTTATGTTCTCTTACACCCTCGCCTGATCTTCTTATCGAAAAAATGTCTGTACGATTTCGTGCCAGCCCAATAGTATGCACGTTATGGGACGTAAACTTGGCATGTCGATTTCAGCCAAGTCCGGTCGGAACTTAACTCGAAAGGGAAAACCAATGAACCGATTTTCGCTGGTACGCATGTGGGGGATTGGTCTTGATGCAACCCACCTTCACCGAACGATGATCGCATTTTGTGTTTTTGCCTTCATGGCGGAGGCCAGCGCAGCCGAGCCGCCAACGTCGAATGTTGATCGCGAGGTCGTGTCGCAATCATCCGAAACGCCTCAGCCCACCGGGGTGCGCAAACGCACCGAACAACTCGGTCAAGCGGCAGTCGACGTGTTTGATCCTGCATTGGGCGCGATTCGCGGGCGGGTTGGTGTACTCACGCGGTCGATTGTACCGGGATCGGAACAACGGGTACCAACCTTCGAGGGTCTGCGTGCGGCGTGTACCGTGAACAACATGCAAGGAGGAATAGCTGGCGGGTTCTTGAATTGGAGTGCCCCGGGCGAAGTGCTTGCGGTCTATGTTGATCCCGCGGGCAGCGCACCGGGCTGTGGGAACCCCAACCCTTACCCCTTCCTGATCAACAGTGTGCAGATACCCACGTTCGCCGACGCATCGATCTTTGGTCTTTCCGGCGAGGGGTTGGGAACCCTCGAGTTTTCCGTCGGAATCCGCTGTCCGAACACGGGTGGTGATCCTTGCTCGCAGCCCGATGGGGAACTTTTTCGATCTGCGAATCAAACGCTGGTCGCAAACGACTCGGGTTTCTACTCGTTTACCGTTCCGGTCAACATCTGTGTCGAGGGACCGTTCTATGTTCTGATCCATTTTGAGAGTTGGACGGGCAACCCGGCGCGCACACCAACGCCGCTTTGGGATACCATCGCCCGCCCTCTATGCCGACAATACGTCTCGTCCAACAACGCACTGACGTGGCAAGACTTTACCACCTTCTTTACCGACGGCGCAACCAGTTGGGTGGACATCAACATCAACGGATCGACGAATGATGCCTGTGTTCCGGGCGGTAACTGCGGCGGTGCAATTGCCGTGTGCGGTAATGACGTCCAGGAGGGTCAAGAAACTTGCGACGGTACGGACGACTTGGCGTGTCCGGGCGAGTGCCTGAGCGACTGCACCTGTCCACCGACCGGTTCGTGTTGCGTCAGTGATACGTGCGTGGACACAGTTACGCGAAGCGTCTGTTCAAACGGTTTGGGCGGTGTGTGGCACGAACTGGGCGTCTGCCCCGATTTTCCGTGTGTGCTTCCGGTTTGCGATTTCGATACGTACGACAATGGTCCGATCGGCGGGAGTGGTCAACGGCCCAGTGTCGGCTGGGATGACACAGGCATCATCGACGACTTCACTATTCCACAGGGCAATGGTACGGAGTTCAGTTGTATACAGTTAACTATGATCGATTCCACTGGTTTGGCGGCATTTGACACGGCGCGGATTCGGATATACTCGCTACCGGCTGGAGGAATCCCCAACTTGGGCAACTTTGGGACAGAAGTACCTGTGTATGATCGGACCTTTGCAGACGTCACAGGAAATCTCCTGCGAACGGACACCGGCGCGAACATTGGCGCGTTCGATGTGATTACCATCGATTTGTTCAGCACACCATTTGATCTTGGTGCCGGTGATTTCGGCCTCTTGGTCACATTCCCTGGAACCGGTGCGCAGAACTTCTGGATCACATCGACGCCCAATATTGTCAACGATTTTGCGCATATCTGGGGGGCGCAGGCGACCTTCCCCTCCGCGCTAACCGATCATTTCGCATTTACGTTGAAGGGGCAAACCACACCCGGTGCCTGTTGCGATGATCTTGCGGCGGTATGCAGCAATGGCGTGTTGATCGACGAGTGCCCGCCCGGTTCGCGCTTCGAGTCGGGGTTGACTTGCGATCAAATCGTGCCGATGTGTGGCGACCTTCCCGGTGCCTGTTGCGATGGCATTGCTGGAACCTGCTCCGATGGCGTGCTTGAATCGCTATGTCCGGTCAGTTCCTCGTTCTATGCGCTCACCGCGTGTGAAGATCTTCAACCGCCATGCGGCACTGGCGGTTGTTGTCTCGACGACGTTTGCACACTACTACCGTTTGGTGAGTGTGATATTCTTGGCGGTGTGTTCCTGGGCAGTGGTGTGGACTGCACCAGTAACGGGTGTATCGGAATATCGACGACCGGCGTGTGCTGCATGCCCGATGATTCGTGTGGACCGACGCCACAAGGTGCGTGTCGGGGATCTGGTGGTACATTTCATCCCAACGGTGCCACATGTTCTGATGCGGACTCAAACGGTGTCGCGGACATCTGCGAAAACGACTGCAACACCAATGGCGTACTCGACAATCTGGACATCAGTCGCGGAAACACACCGGACTGCAATCTCAATGGCGTACCGGACAATTGTGACCTGCTCTCCGGGTTCAGCCGCGACTGCAATACAAATGGAACATTGGACGATTGCGAACCCAGTACGCCGTGGGTGGTTGAGGCCAGTTGCTTTACCAGCCCTGGAGGTGGGATACCACCCGGGTGTGACTGTTCCGATGCCGACGGTGACGGTGATGTTGACCTTGCCGACTTTGGCGTTTATCAGCGAGAAATTCGTGATTTTAACAATGTGTACCTGACCAACGGAACCGGTGGTGGTGATTGGTTCGATCCAGCAACATGGGATCAAAACGCCGTGCCCGCTTCAGCGCGTGACTACGATCTGGCCATGATTCTACCGGGTGACACCGTCACGCAAGACGCACCGATGGTGTTCACGTTGGGGTATTATCTTCTCGAAGAAGGTGCAATACATATCATTGGATCCAACGGTTTGCAGGAGGGAGAAATTGCAGCTCTGACGGTCGAGGCCTATGGTCAACTGATCAGCAGCAACGGGGCGGGCACCATCACCGATCCTGGAGTGAATGGCGAAGCAAGCGTCTCGCTGGGGCGTGTGGTCGTGCGCAATGCGGTCGACGTGCTTGTGGCGGGCACCATTGAAATCGTACGCACTTTCGACCCAAACTACTGCACATTGGTCGACAACGCCCCTGTCCCATTCGACGATCTGGGACCATGTGTACCGCCTTCAGCCCGCACGGGGTCCCGACCGGATGATGATGGGCAAAACGCTCGGTTTGTTCAGGACACGACGCACCGGGCGCTCAGCGAAATCGCCGCAGACAATAACCAGTGTGTCTTGCACGATTTCCTGGTTAATGAACTATTACTTCCCGACGGAATTGACACAACGGCTACGGGAACAGGTGCGACACTGACGGATGCAACCGCGGCGACGCAAACCTACCGCGACTGGATTGTCGACGGTGGCCAAACTGAAGACATGCCTGGTACGCGATCGTTGCGACACTTCTTGAACCCGATTGGTGATGACCCGCTCTTTGGTACGAATGATGACGCCCGGACTTGGGCGATTGACGGTGGAAACAATGATTGGAGTTTCACCGACGGCCGGGGATTCTACTTCCAGGCGCTGACTGCGGTATCGCAAGCGGATCGCGATGCCGCGTTTGCCAGTACGTTTCGATCGCTGGGGCAGGTCGTTCACCTACTCGCGGACATGGGATCAACACCGCACACACGCGACGATGCCCATCCGCCGTTTTTTGACGAATCTCCGTTCGAGAACGTGTATGTGCGTGCTAATTACGGCACTGTTCCGCAGATGAATGGGCTCGCAGGTGTCGGGACGGTTCCCCCTGCGGCCAATCCGCCGCGATACACCTTGGGTATCGCACCGCCTGGTTTCAATAACATCGGTGATTTTTGGGATACCGACCAGTACATCGGGCAAGCCGTATTCACATTCGGCAGCCAGCCCGGGCTGGCGGAATTTACGAATTATAACTTCTTCTCTGGTGATACTGTGTTCGATTTCGGAAACGGTAACACGCACCCATCGCATGCGGATACCAATGTGGCTACGTTGTTCCCACTCGCAGGTGCAAGCCGACAGATCTTCATCCCTTCCGATACCGGAAATACAGGGGCGGGCTGGGTCGATGTCGCCAAGACTACACCAGCGTCAGTGGGCATTGTCCCGTTGACGCGTGTCGCACGAGCGCGCAACCTGGGTATCGCTCGGTCACGCAACTACTACCGATCCAGGACCGGTTCGCCGCGGCGGATACGCGTGAGTATGAACAACAACAACGTGATGGAAGAGTACAGCCAGATTCTCCTGCCACAGACCATTGCCCATGCAACTGGGGTCATCAATTACTTCTTCAGAGGAAAGGTCTCTATCAGTCTGACCTGGAGCGAAACGCAGCAACAGTACACACTGGGAATCACCAACCAATCCGGCGAGACGTTGGGGGCAGGAACTTGGCAACTTTACCAAGATGACGCGTCCGACAATCGTTCGATAATCGCAGCAGATTTCAGCGCCTATGTGGGCACACTCGCCCAGGGCGCGAGTTTCAATGCAACATTCGCAGCTACCAATCGTCCCGGAAGATACATGCTGGTCTTCCAGGGAACCATCGGTAATGAGATAGACACTGCTGTCATCGGCAGAGTCTTTGACATTGTTCGCGTCAGTATGACATGGGATCCAAACTCGGATCAGGATTTGTACATGTGGGGACCGGACGGATCACTGATCGCGTACTTCAGTCTTTCCAGTACGTTCGGCCAGCTAGACATCGACGACATTGGCGGGACGGGCCCGGAGAATATTACGCTGAAGCAACTGAGTCAGGAAGGTGAATATGTGTTCATGATCAACTACTTCCGCGATTGGTGGCAGGAGCAATTCTTCGACACAGACACCATGACGTGTCTCGACAACACGCCCGATCCGCTGAATTCGCCAGATAACGTCACAGACCAGTGCTATACGCAAACGGATATCGATATTACGGTTGAGACCTTCCACAACGCCAGCGCCGCAGTGCGCACGCAGGTGCTGACACTGTCGACACCGAATCTTGGTGCCGCGATTCCTGGCGCAACAACGCCCGAAGGCATGGTCAGTGGTTCGTGGTGGGTCGCGCAGGTGGTTTCCGTGGATGCTGATGGGAACGTTACGGTTCAAGGTGCGCCGTAATGCAAGGAGGCGGCACTGCCAAAGTGTGCAGAATTCAGGCAGTGCCGCCTGATCAGATTCCTGTGCGAATCAACAAACACCGTGCGGTACGACTCAAGTTGGGCGGAAGCGATCCGCGGCGAGGTTGTACCCACGGCACCAGCGTAGCTCCCGAGGACCAGATTTGATCCCCACGCGGAATACTCTGGATTCAGCGCGGATTTCCAACCCCCATTTTTTGATTCGAGCTGGCGTCGCGATGCGCGGAGTCGATTCCTTATTGCCGGAGTTGATATTCTGCTTGCCAGGCTGGACGGCGATCGCGTGGTCCCGTCGCCATCGGATCGCGCCCGGCTGCTGGCCATCGGAAAGGAACTCGGTCACGACGTCAAGGACATCATCGGGATCGTGAAGCCTGAAACCTATCGGCGTTGGATCCGGCGGGAGGAAGCTGGCGTGAAACCGAAGCTAGTCGGACGCCCCTGAATCAGTGCCGTCCGACGCCGAATCATTCTGCGGCTCGCCAAGGAGAACGTCGGCTGGGGTTATCGCCGGATTGTTGGCGAACTCTTCAAACTCCATCTTCCCGTTGGTCGCTCCAGCATTCGGCGCATCTTGCAGGACGAAGGACTGATGCCGCCGCCGAACAACGGCCGCCGTTCGCTCGCCATCGAAACGCCTTGGCGGAAGTTCCTGCGCCTTCACATGTACACGCACGTCGCGTGCGACTTTTTCACGAAGGACGTCATCACGCCATTTGGCACCCGAACCGCGTACTGCCTGTTTTTTATCCATCCGCAAAGCCGAAAGGTGTTCATGTGCCCAGCGACCTATCATCCCAACCGGCAATGGAGGATGCAGCAGGCAAGAAATGCGCAGATGAGTGAAGCAGCGTTCTGAACCAAGCCACGAACCGAGGCGTCCAAATGCCGTCAATAGAATAAGGAAGGACACGGTCCTCGATCTGTGTGTGTTTGAGAATGAGCCTGGATTTGCGTCTGTCTGGCCGCACGAATTCTTGTCATCAAATTGATACGACGGTCATTACTTGCGTTCGTTCGTCACCGCTGACGTCCAGCACATGCGTGACGAATCTCGCTCCTAGCGGCGGAAGTTCCAACGGGTAATTCGCATATTCCGGCGTCCTGACTGTTGGTGCTCCGGTCAGGTGGACAAGGTGATACGAGTTAAGCTCTTCACATTGAGCCATCAAGAAATCTGCTTTTTCCGCGACTCTATTGTGTAGTTCGTCAAAACTCAGTTGTATGTTTCTCTCGCCGAATTTTTTGGGGTCCCGCGAACGGGCTATTTCAGCGACGTGGATCAACACTTCCACCGCTCCGATCGACAGGCCATCGACGCAACGACTGAAGAAGTCAAGTTCGCTGAAGCTCAGCTTCCCCGTTTCTCCGTCCTGCAAGAGAGCATTCGCGATTAGCCTTGCCACCGCCCGCAGCTTGGCTTCCTGATGCGTTCGGACAACTGTAAGCAAGCAGTTCTTGAACACCTCAGAAAACTCATCCCGATTGATGGCTTCCATGTCGATCCTGCCTTCAAGCCGCGTGATCTCTGACGCAAGGAAATCAAGTGTTTTATTCATGGATCGTTGCGTGGCGGTAGGGATGTAGTCACCAATGAGGCTCGCGATTGGGCCTCCGATCATGGGGATACCGGCAATGCCCGCTTTCACAACAGCCAGGATGTGGTCGGCTTTTTCTGTTGTCATTGGCATGGCTCCACGATCGCCGCACCTGAACCGGCTTGGGTTCGTCGCGCGTGAATCTGAAGGATCGCCGGTTCGACGTAAGCGCACGAAAAACCTCGACTTACGTCGAGGTATCTCCAATGGAGCATAGCGGGGACTGGACTCGAACCAGTGACCTCCGGGTTATGAGCGTGATTGGCTCAAAATTCTAAATACTTGCCATGTCGGCAACTAGCGGTAGTAGCAAGATTTACAGATTTGCTACCCAACGCACATATACCACACTTTGACCATGTTCTGCAACGGTTAATGTACAGACTGATGTACATTGATTTGGGCGCATTTCACAGCGACCTCCGTGCTATTACCCCGACGAAGCTCGCGGAATGTTGCGCAGCCGGCATGCCCGACGCCACTCGAGGAATAGGGCGCCGAACAAACCCCAGCACATACTGTGCGCGATCATGATTGGTATGGCCACCGCTACCGATCTGAAGCCTTCGTAAATGATGTCGGGGCCGTACATCAGCGCGGTCATCAAGGGGTAGGCGAGAATCCTGATTCCAATGGGGAAGTCCGACCAGTCGAGCGGGGCTTGGGGGGAAGACATGACGTTTACCGTACTAACCAAAATGATAATGTGCGCCAGTGCTATGAGGAAGGCCTTTGGCAAAATCCGGGCGACTGCGAACGGCGTGCGACTTGGGCGCATTTCAAAGGATCGACGCTTGGCTGGATCGAAGGGCAAACCGCACTCGGGGCAGCGATTCGTCTCCAGATGCAAGAGCGAGTAAGCGCATTGCAAACAGTATCTTTGTTCCATGGTCGAATCTGAATCAGCGCCGCGCATCGATACAGTCTAAGAAATCGCCACGGCGTGACAATTCCGTCGCCATTCTTGCCCCTGTCCCTTTCTAGCGGAGCCCCTCGGGACGTTGGTGGTGGTGTCAAATGAAAAATCGCGTCTGGTTGGTGGCGCTCGGTTGTCGATTGGTTCCGGGCGATTTTTCATTTGCCGGAGCAAAGCGGAGGGGAACGCCGGCACCATCGTCACGTACACTTCACGCGAAAGGGGCAGGTGGTAGCAGCATGAGGGGCAGCCGCGCAAGAATCTCAAAGAAATGCGAAAGATCGATTTGCATTACAATGCAACACATTGTATTGTTGTCATAGATCAACGTGACGAGGAGATTAATCATGGCAGCAAGAAAGAAGTTACACCCAGGTAAGAATGTGAAGAAACGTAAGACGGCAAAACAGCCAGATGATGATGGCGGGTCAAGTAGCTACAGCACGCGTTTCGAACCGCAACAACGTGAATTGGTTGAGGAGGCTGCAGGCAGTCTCAATATCAGTCCCGCAAAGCTAATTCGTGAAGCCGCGGTAAGGCGCGCCGCCGACGTGCTCAACGCAGATAGTGGATCGAGAGGTCGTCTACGTGTGCTCGCTCGTGCGGTCGTGTGCCAAATCATGAATCCGAGCGTGAAGTACCAGCGGTCGCTGAAGGGCTCGATTCCTGAGATGCGAGCGACCGAAACAGTGGAAAAGAGTTACCTGCAGCCTCAAATGATCGATGAAGAGCCGCCGGACGATTGGTACTCATCATCCGACGTGAATGAGTCCACCATTCAGGCCGTCCGACCTGACGACAAGAGCATCGGGGAGATAGAGAGCGCGTTCGCTTCGTGCCCAACAGAATTCAGTGCGATGATTCTCGAAGCGCTGAGTACATGGTGGCGCGGCGAAAGCTATACGCCAAAGGTACAAATGGAAACATTGCTTAATTCTGAGGAGACGGACAAATGAAGCGACCAATACGATTACAGAAACGGGATCTGCCAATACGGTTGGTCATCGATGGCGAGGATGGAGCTTCCATTGAGCTTGAATTGGCACCGGCAAGCAAAAAGAAGTTGGGGGCCTACGTGCGTCGGCCGCAGGGAAACGAAAATATCGAAGACCGGAACGTAACCGGTCGCTAAATCAAACCAAACCCGGTAGCAAGCCAAGTCGCCGTTGGCGACGGTAGCCAGCCATGGGAATCACACGGTGCAACATGCACCGGGAGTATTGCTCATGGCTTATTGTGTATCTGGACAGCGAGAAGATCAGGACGCGGTGGGGCGCGACGTCGATGGCCCTTCCGCAGGGGGGGGCGCGGCGGCCGCCGCCGTCGGCATGGCGTCTTCTGTAACACGCCATGCTTACTTTGCAGGACCAGAAGATTGGGCCTCTCTTGCCTGTGGAGTGGATTCGCTTGATGTGTCGGTTCAGGTGGATTGGGGAAGTGGATGGCCAATGCTGTTCGACTCCCTTGAAGAAGGGAAGACAGAAGCGGCGGGGACGAAGGGAATTCTTTGGGGTGGAGGGCCTTGGGTCATTCGTGCGAGTGGCAGAGCGCCGATGTATCGCTTCCACCTGCAGCGCGCCGAATTGAATCTGTTCGTCGGCAAGAGCCAGACCGGCGAAAAGCAGGCGAACGTCTATGCCTCGTTATCGGCTGATATACTGTGGCACAAAGGCGTTGAAGGTGCTGTGGGCTTCCTGCGCTCCTGCATTGAAGAACTCGGCGGTCAAATCCTTGAAGTCAAACCAAGTCGCGTAGACCTGTGCGCGGACTTCCTCATTCCTAGCGGATTGGCGCTCGAGTTTCTTCGGCAGTTTCGCGTGCCTGCGCACACCAAGATCCGTCTTGAAGAACAAGGGGAGAACCTTGAGACGGTCTACATCGGTGCTCGAAACTCACCGATTCAACTTCGCATCTACGACAAGTCAACAGAGCTTGTGGTCAAGGGGAACAAGGATTGGTTCTGGCCGATCTGGGGGATTGATCCGTGCGCGGACGTTTGGCGGGTGGAGTTTCAGTTGCGTCGCGCGGTTCTTCGAGAGTTTCGCATCGAGACGGTTCAAGGATTGACCACCGGATTGGGCGGGTTGTGGGAATACCTGACCGAGAAATGGGTGTCGTTCCGCTTGTTGGATGATGTGAATACCACACGCAGAACTGCGCATCCGTGGTGGGAGGCGGTGCAAGAGCAAAAAACTGGATTCGGTGAGCTGGTTCAAGTGGAACGCTGCAAGGTCGGCGGCGATTGTTCTCCGCATTGGTATGTGTCCCACATTGCTGGCTGCTTGGTGGGTTTCGCGGCGTGCATTGGTATGGGCGACATCGGGAAAGCTTCGATGGAATTGTGGAGGGCCATCAAGGATCACTGGGATCGACGTGATTTCTGGGAGGCGTTCGCAGTGCGTAGCGTTCAACTTGGCCGCGCTCCTGGCGAAAGGGGGGCACGCGATGAGTCAGGGGAGAACTGAACCGAAGGTGACGGAATCACCCTACATGTCACCGCGTGAGTTGGCCGAGCGGTGGCGGTGTTCGCGATCAAGCGTGTATCGGATAGCCCGACGCGCAGGCCTCAAA
>JAADIU010000066.1:790-3538 GCA_013151185.1 Planctomycetota bacterium | reverse complement strand
CTCCAATTGCTCACCGTTTGTGCGACAGGGTTTGGTCCAGGATTCGCGGACTTCGTCCGGTACGACGAATGGATCGTGCTTCCAACCGTAGAACGCTTTGGCCCCGCGAATCTCTTCATCACCGAGCGGTTCGCCGTGGGCTTTCGATGTGTTCTGCCGCGTGGGCGCTCCGTATCCGATGACGGTGGGGGTGATGATGAGGCTGGGGCGATTCGGTTCGCCTTGCGCTTTTTCAATCGCCGAAGACAAAGCGTCTGCGTCTTCGATACTCTCGATGGACTGAGTAAACCAGCCATACGCCTCAAACCGAGCGGCAACATTTTCCGAAAACGCGAGATCCGTTCCGCCTTCGATGGTGATCTGGTTGCTGTCGTAGAACCAAATCAGGTTGTCGAGTTGCTGGTGTCCTGCGAAGGATGCCGCTTCTGACGTAATTCCCTCCATCATGCAGCCGTCACCAAGCACCGCATAAACGCGGTGGTCGACGATGGTGTGTTCGGGGCGATTGAAGTATGCACCGAGCCATTTTTCTGCGATGGCCATCCCGACGCTGTTGGCTGCCCCCTGCCCAAGCGGACCGGTGGTCGTTTCTACACCCGGTGTGTGTCCATATTCCGGATGTCCGGGCGTCTTGCTGTGCAATTGACGGAACTGCTTGATGTCCTCGATAGAAACGTCGTACCCACTCAGGTGGAGCGCCGAATACAACAGCATCGAAGCGTGCCCGTTCGAGACGACGAAGCGATCGCGATTCGCAAAATCCGGATTGGCGGGATTGAATCGCAAGATCTTGCGGTACAGGGCGTAAGCCAACGGCGCGAGGGCGATCGGTGCCCCCGGATGACCGGAATTCGCGCGTTGGATGGCGTCCATCGACAGTGTTCGGATCGTGTCGATGCAGGTTTTTTCGATGGCGGTGGTCGAAGCAGTCACGATTTCTCCTGGAAGAGACCCGCAGGCCTCGGTCTGGCGTGTCGATTCAAACAGGGTGACACGCATTCGGCAGTGTGTATTTGATAGCAGGTCAGTGGATGATTGCAACGGTGCTGCGGTCGCGGGTGATGGGCGTCAGCCAGAAGGGCGTGTGTGGTGGTGGGGACTACTGTTTGTCGGGTTCTAACTCCGAACCGCTCGGCGCGTTGGCGGCTTCGGCGGCATCGGCGGCTTCTTGGGTTTCCTGTCTTTTTGCGAGGATCAGGCGTGCCATCCGACATCGGGAGATGAGATCGTTCATGTCGCTGGGCCTGCGATCCGGGTCCGGGTTGCAGCAATCGATGATCAGCTTCGCGACCACCGGCGGGAGTTCTGCGAGCGAGGGTTGCTCGTTCTCAGATTTTCTGACGCCAAGGCGACCGAGTGAATGAACATCGACAGATTGGTTCATCTTCGTAGCGACGGGTTTACCGGTCAGCACTTTGTGAAGTGTCGCGCCAAGGCCGAACACATCGGTTCGGGCGTCGAGTCGTGATTTGGATTCCTGCTCGGGGGCCATGTAGTCGATCGTGCCCTGGATTCGCACTTTCGTCTCGTTGATCCGGCACGATTGGCCGAAGTCGATGAGCTTGATGTGTTGATCGGCCATCATGAGGATGTTGCCCGGTTTCAGGTCGGCGTGAACGAATCCCACCTTGTGCATTTCTGCGAGACCTTCTGCCGCCTTCTCGAAAACGTAAATGGCTTGCAGGATACCCATCGACGTGGCGATTTCCGACAGCGTGTGGCCCTCGACATACTCCATGAAAAGCAGAGCGGATTTCAGCGTCAACCGGCGCTTGATCAAACGCAGTTCAAATGTTTTGCGCAGGGTCGGATGATCCATCGCCGATCCACATTCATGCTCATCCTTCATTTGCTCGATGAGTTTGTGGCTTTCCGGTGAGTGGACCTTCACATGTTTGATCGCGTAGACCATCCCCGTCTTGAGCGCCTTCGCCTGATAGATCGTGCTATCGGCACCGGTGCCAAGTTTGCCCATGATTCTGTAATTTGGTACGTCAATGCTCATGTTGATTCACGGTCTGACATGCTTCTCGTATCGGCTCAAAGAAATCACGTTCGATGTCCGAACCTGTGTCCGCGTCTTGTTCGTTGGCCAGCCCATCTTTATTTGTCTGCCAACCCAATTGTCGGTCGTTCTTCCGCGCTGACCCGAACCCGATTTCGACGAAATCCGCCCTCTCCGAACCGAGCCATGCCCGATCAGGAGCGTGCCGGATCGATGAAAGTCATCAGGCTGGGAGTTGCAGCCGCGCGCTACCCGACCACAGAATGTTGAAGTGACTACACACGAGGTGTGAAAGGAAGACCCATCGACTCACCACGCGCCCGTAGGGGATCGCCAAACTGCGTGGCCGAAATCAGACACCCCGTTAACCCGACTATAAATCGCCCCAAATGGCCAGTCAAACACTTACTTGTACAATCTCATGTTCGCCCGACCCGATCCGAGCTTTGGGCTTCACCACGCGGCTTCTGAGCGTGATCAAACCGATTTCGGGTGGACAAAAAAGCCGCGTTCGCACCGGAGGCGATGCTCCGATGCCGGCTGACACATGCAGCCAGTTACCGTTGACCATGTGCAACCCCCGCGACATGGACACGGGTAGCCGATCGTTGTTGAACACGCATCCGATCCCGGGAATCCGAATCTGCCCGCCATGTGTGTGGCCGGCAACCATCAACATGCCTGCGGCAGAGGGCAGTTCAAACGCCGTGGACGGATAGTGCGTCAGTACAATCGTCGCCTCA
>JAADIU010000066.1:0-751 GCA_013151185.1 Planctomycetota bacterium | reverse complement strand
CGATGGTGGCTTTGCTCAATTCCAACGAGGCACAGACTGTTGTTGCGCCCCAGATGAATGCGCGTGTTCTCATTGCGGAGGAACTGCATCGGCATGTCGTGGGCTGTGAAGCATGGCAGATCGTGGTTTCCGAGAACCGCGAACGTTCCGTGTCGCGGCTTGACGGGATCGAGCAGTTTTGCGGTCAACTCTGCGGCTCGGGCGTGCTTGTTTGGCCGATCGCAAAAGTCGCCCGTGATCAGGAGGAAGTCGTACTCCAATACCGTCAACAGGCGCTGCACCTCGCGCTCCCGCCGACCCCAGCGTGAGAGGTGCAGGTCCGACAAATGAATCAGTCGAAGACCATCCGCCCCCAGCGGCAAGCCTTCAAGCGATACCTCCACATGTCTCACCACAACCTTGGCCATCACGCCTTCCCCCTGCCACTCCGAGACCGAAGCCCTGCACCGATTCCTTCAACCTGCGGATGGAGCCATCCCGCGTTGAACGCAGGGTACGATACGCCCGAGGGAAATTCGATCGGCTTTGGTGATTTCAGTCGTTATACGATTTGGGTGAACGGTGTGTTCAGTCGGCTCCGAATCGGTGCATCAGGAGGCGACCCGCTTGCGTGTTTAGCGAGGAAAGTAGTGAGATTCAAATTGACGGGGATATTGACCTCCGCGTGCGAGTGCGCCGGCGGATCAGGAATCATCTACTCCGCGTGGTGGTTTATTCGGACCAGGGATTCAGGGCGACTGCGGATTCGCAC
>JAADIU010000315.1 GCA_013151185.1 Planctomycetota bacterium | reverse complement strand
CGATCTCTTTGCCCCACAATTTCGCGAGTTCGACCAACACGCGAACGGATGATTCCATTTCTTCGAGGCACGCCCATTCCATCGGTGAGTGATAGTCGTGCATTCCCGTCGATAGGTTGGGCGTAGGCAAACCGGCTTCTGTCAGTCGCGAGCCATCGGTCCCACCGCGCACCAGCGAACTCTTCGGTTCCAAGCCGACGCACCGCATCGCTTCCTTGGCAAGGTCAACCGCGCGCGGTTCCAAAGCGATGCCAGCCGCCATGTGCGATATTGTTTTTCGACGTCAACTGCAATCTTCGCCCTTGGGTATTCGACAGAAAGCTGCTTCGCGAGGTCTTCAAGGAGTTCGCGCTGCTCGACAAGTTTGGCATCTTCAAAATCGCGCAGGAGGATTCGGATTTTTGATTCCGCGACACCGCCCTCAAGAACGTATGGATGCAGGAAGCCTTCACGTCCGCTTGTGACGGCTGGGTTCAATTGGTCTGTCGGCATACGTCGAACGAACTCCGCTGCGATGCGGATCGAGTTGACCATCTTATCGATCGCATATCCGGGATGCGTGTTGATACCGGTCACGGTCACCGTTGCGACGTCGGCAGAGAACGTCTCGAATTCGACAAAATCCTGTCCTTCGCCATCGAGCGTATAGCCGACCTTCGCACCGAGTTTCTTCACGTCAACATGGTCCACGCCATGACCGATTTCTTCATCGCAGGTGAAACAGATCCTGATGTCGCCGTGCTGTGTGTCGCGGTGTTGCAACAGAAAGGAAACCGCCTCCATGATCACCGCGATTCCGGCTTTGTCGTCTGCGCCGAGAAGCGTTGTGCCATCCGTCGTGATAATCGTCTTACCGGGAAGCGCCGCGAGCGCAGGGCTGTCGGCAGGTCGGATGACGCGACTCGGGAAACCGGGAAGGACGATATCTTTTCCGTCGTAGTCTTCGTGAACGATAGGCTTGACGTTTTTACCGGTGAACTCGGGCGAGGTATCCATGTGGGCGATCCACGCGATGACCGGCGCGGTGGGTACCGTGCCTGGGATCGTTCCCATCACAATGCCATGTTCGTCGACGGCTGCGTCGGAGATGCCCATCTCCAACAGTTCACGCGTGAGCAACTTGCCCATCTCGAGTTGCCCGGGCGAGCTGGGATACGACGATACACCTTCGATCGCACCGCTCTCAATTTTCACATAACGACAGAAACGTTCGAGCAGGGCATTCATCCGGGTGTCTCCATTCTGCACGGTTCGGGGAATTCCGGCGATCGTATTGGATGCCCCTCGAATGCGAAAGGTCGGCGCACTGTTCGAGCGATATTTCAGTCCGCACGGATGGAAAGCCGGCGTTCTTGCAAGCTTTTTCCCGCGTGAAATGACCCACAATGCAATCGCTTGACAGAGAAGGGGCCCCGCCTATACTCGCTTTTGTTGCCTTATTGTGTCCGCTAAGTGGCTGCGGTCAAATAAGTAATGACAAGTACGGGTCGCTCGCACCGCTGGTGTTTCCAGCGTGTAGAAAGTGTGATCCGTGAGGCATGCGACCCACGAGGCGGGCGATGGCGATAAGGCTCCGTCTCGAGGAAGAGTCGATGCCTTGGAGAAATAAGATAATCTGAAGAATGAGGGTGGTTAGCCCTCATAACGATGTTTGGTAGTTTGAGTTCCTTTGACGATCACGAGAAAGCATTCACGGCACGCAAAGGCATCTATGACATTTGGAAGTCATCCAATGACGGTTGAGGGCTCAGCTTCGATATAGAGCCATTGTCAACTGTCTTGCGTGCAGAGGGTCTTGAGTTCATGTTGTACGTTTGCTGGTTAATCTTAAGTTTGGCGTTGTGCGCTGATGGGCTGTACCGGATGATTGGTGCCCGGTCACATGTGTTCATGGTCAGGTTCGAGACCACGGAGCTCAGGACCCGGCAGGCAATTGGCGCACGTTGTGCAGCTCCACCGCTGCTTTCGTTTCCACGAGCAGCTATGCCGGTGGAACGTTCCACTTGAAACTGAAGCACTGCACTTGAAGCACTGGGCTTGAAACACCGGACTTGCGACACCTGAAACACTGCACCTGAGTTCTCGCTCGAAAGCGTTCAAAGGGTTTTAGACACCCATCATCGTTGTGACACCTTCCGAAGCGCCTTCCCGATAACGGGCGGACGCATCCGAGGCGGCTTGCCTGCCCTTCATCTTCACCTGATTTTGAATATCCGCGCCGGTTGGAATGCGTTGCGTTTCTCGAGGCGAACCTACCCGCGCGGAGTTGACGTTCCATTTGGCCCGAGGTGGGGTCACTTGGCTACCTGAATCGTACTTGATGGACGAACCATTATGATCCCGGCATTTGACACATGCCTGATCGCGGTGATTGGCTGGACGGACCTCGCTATTGGTGGCGTCGTCGGTGTGGTCCTGGCGGTCGTTGTCTTCGTCGCGCGGAACGCGATGTTGGCGTCTTCTCAACGGCAACAAGCCGAAGGTATTTTGCAGGATGCGCGCCGAGAAGCAGAAACGCTGATCAAAGCCGCAAAGGTTGATGCAAAAGCCGAAGCGCTCAAACGCCAGGAAGAGTTTGCCAAAGAATCATCCCAGGTCAGGGCGGAACTGAAGGAAACGGAAAAACGGCTTTCCAAGCGTGAGGACAGCCTCGAAGGCAAGCTGGATACGCTGGCGACGAAGGAGCGGAATGTCGATTCCGCCGAGCAAAAACTTGCCCAGCGTGAGAAGCAAATCACCGCCAAGGAAATTGAACTTGCCGAAACGCTCGACCGCGAAAAAGAGGAGTTGATCAGAATCAGCGGGCTCAGTGTCGATGAAGCCAAACGACGTCTCCTCGAAAACGTCAAGCACGACATCGAAAACGACGCTGCTCGACTGATCGACAAGACGCTGACCGACGCCAAAGACGAAGCCGACGAAAAAGCGCGCGAGATTATCATCACCGCCATTCAGCGCTCTGCGGCAGAGCATACTTCTGCCAGCACCGTATCGACGGTGGACATCCCGTCGGACGAAATGAAGGGGCGCGTCATTGGCCGCGAAGGTCGCAACATCCGCGCCTTCGAGAAAGCGACCGGAGTCGATGT
>JAADIU010000148.1 GCA_013151185.1 Planctomycetota bacterium | reverse complement strand
AAGCAGTAATCCTTGTCAACGATCGCCTCTTCCGCTTCTTCGACGGCGACGATCTTCTTCGCGGTGGTCGCCTTTCCGCTCGGTCTTCGTGGCCAATCGTCACACCCATAGAGAGCGAGCACAAGCAACAAACAAAAGCAGCGGAACGTCTTGTCCAGCGATGAAATCATGCTCATACTCCAACGATGAAGAAACCGTGTGGCGCGGCGCATTACGAGCAAGGCCGTGAAAGCGATTCAATGACGGCTAATCCGCCATTCAGAAAGCCGTGCCACAATGAGTGTCGTACGAATCAACGCAATGGGCAAGGGCAGATGCGAAGCAGCCCGCCAGCCTTGCTTGCCTACAATCAGATACGAGGGTGGAAGTGGCGGTGTGCGCACCGCGGTGGCCGCATCTGATCGTCGACGGTACGGTGCGCCATGGAAGCACCACGGAATCAAACATGTCGGAGCCGCCCAAAGATACGATTCACGACGAGCCCAACGGAAGTCGCGCGGGAAGAATCTGCGCTGCGGTGATGTGTGCGCTTTCGGCGTTCTTCATGGGTCCAGAGTATGCTCCTCGCGAATTCTCCACCTTGTATGGCGGATGGGTTGTCCAAGGCACCGCGTTGGCCGGTGGCTGCGTTGCGGCTGCGATCTTCCTCAAGGGCTGTACGTTTTTGCGACGTCGGCCAATTGGGTCACCGGGCTTTTCCCGCGTCATGCTGTGGGCGCTGTCTTATGGACTGGGAGCGATGGTGTCCCCCGTTTTCCTGAAGATGGGCATCGCAAAATACGCGGTCGAAACGAGAATGGACTATGTGAAGTTCAACGAATTCCTGTCCGCCGAGTTTCCGCCAAAGTATCATTTGAGCTATAGCGGGGACGTTTGGATTTCCGTCCGGCGCGGTGACGCCGATGCTCTTGAAGAATTTCTCGACAAGGCGGATGTATTCTATCAGGAACATTGAAGCGTTGGGCCGTAGTGGGACAGCGTCAAAAAAACGGAAGACCGTTGGCAGATGTTTCGCAGGCTCAAGAAAATCCTCCTGTTCAAGATTGTGAAGGGGGTCTCTCCGTTCGCCTACATTGCCCGGCGACCGTTGAAGATTATGCCGCGAGGAGCTTGGGTGGCTGTTCGCGATCCGTTTTGGCCAGTGTACATTTATTTCGCTCTGCTCATAGTCAATCTGGGGATTTCAGTCCTTACGATGATTCAACTTCAGAATACCACGACGGCTGTTCCAAGGATTGTCTCTGCGGGGATGGCAGGCTTCAGCTTCTTGTTCGTCGGCAGCATGGCACTCCTGTGGGTCGTCGTGAGGAATCGAGCGAATCGATTTCGCGAACATGTTGAGGCGGCTGAGTATGGCGTGTGTTTGAATTGCGCTTACGCCTTACGAGGACTTCCCGATGAGCATCGATGCCCGGAATGTGGGAGCGAGTACAGCATGGTTAACGTCCGAGCAGTTTGGAAAGAGTGGTTTGCACGCTGAGTTTGATTCGGTGCGTCAAGGGACGCACGCTGCTTTTGTGCGGCATCTTTGGTGGTTGCAGTGGCCGAAGATTGTCTGGTGTTGTCGAATGTGACCTCTCCGCCCGTGTCAGTTCTTCCCGCGAAAGCTATAATCGAAGCATTCGCCAGAATTGAGTGCAGGGGGCTTCAAGACACATGCTTCGCAAAACAATCGTGACGATCGCCTTGGCGGCTATTCTGTTGAGTGGTGGTCTTGGCATTCAAAAATGGCTCATCGCAAACAAACCCGATCCCGTGCGGAGCGATGTGGATTCGCGGGCACCGCTGGTTTCGACCGTGCTGTTGACCCCAGCCGACGTGCGCGACGTTCTTCGTGGTTTTGGAACTGCGCTCGCCGATCGGCAGGCGACGTTGACGGCAGAAGTGAGCGCACCCGTGGTCGAGCGCGTCGACAATCTGGATGCGGGCGATGCAGTCGAAGCGGGGCAGAAATTGATTCGGTTGGACGATCGGCAGTATGTTGCGGAACTGCACGAGGCGCAAAGCAGGTTGGCTGCTCAGGACGCGCTGTTGAATCAGTTGAAGGTCGAGGCGCAAAACAACCTTGCGTTGTTGGAAATTTCCGAATCCGATTTGAAAATCACGCGGGAGGAATTCGATCGTGTTCAACAGTTGTTCGATCAGGGACACGCACCCAAGACGGAGCGCGACAGCACGCGGCTTCGATATCAGATTTCTTTGCGGGCCAAGCAGCAAATCGAAAATCAGGTCGCGTTAATCGAACCGCGACGTTTGCAAATTGTTGCGGAAAGGGCAGGCGCGGAGGCTGCGGCTGAACTGGCGCAGCTCAATATCGAGCGCTGCCTTGTCAAGGCACCCTTCGCGGGCGTTGTCGAAACGGTGAGTGTCGATGTGGGCGATCGCGTTCAGATGGGCGCGCAGTTGGTGCGGTTGATCAACCTGGATCGCATCGAGATTCCGGTCGAACTTGCGGTGTCCACGCGTGTGCAGGCGTTTGTCGGTGCCAATGTCGATCTGCATGTTGAAAGCATGCCCACCGTGCGATGGAAGGGAAAGGTTAGCCGCATCTCACCCAGCGCGGATGTGCTGACGCGAACCTACCGCGTGTATGTCGAAGTCGACAACCTCGATCACGCTACCCCTTTGTTACCAGGGTATTTTGTGCAGGCCCACGTCGATGGTGAACTGTTGCGTCAGGCGTTGCTCGTTCCGCGAAATGCGATCGTCGATGGGCATGTCTACGTTGCGAACGGGCACCAAGCCCATGTGCGCCAGGTCGAGGTGCTGCGGTTTCTGGAAGACGATGCGGTGCTTTCGGGCGATGTTCGTCCGGGCGACTTGGTGATCATCAGCAATCTCGACGCCCTGTATGAAAAAGCCGACGTTCGGTTGCGAGATGAAGAAGTGCGCGGTGATGAGGAAGGATTGCCGAGTAACGCATCGGAGCCGTCCCCCGAATCGCACGTTTCAGAATCGGACGTTTCGGATTCGGATGTCGCAGGGTCGGGAGGGACGCCATGAATTCGCTTCCTCGGATCAGCGTGCGCAACCCGATTCTTGTGAACTTGCTGATGTACTCCATCATCATCAGCGGTGTGTACTGCGCGTTCACGCTCGTGCGCGAAATGTTCCCCGAGATTCGCCCGAAGCAGGTGATGATTACCACACCGTATCCCGGTGCATCCCCGACGGAAGTCGAAAAAGGGATCACGATCAAGATCGAAGAGCAGATCAAAAACATCGAGGGCGTCGAGACGATCACATCCACAATTCGCGAGGGTTCGAGTTCGATTGCGGCGAAGTTGTACAACGACTTCGACGACGTCGATCGCGTGGTGACCGATATCAAAAACGCGATAGACACGATTCCGCGCGATGACTTTCCATCGGAGGCGGAGGAAACGGTGGTCGCCCGATTGGAGCCGCTCATCCCCGTCATTAGCGCGTCGTTGTTCGGCGACCTGACCGACCGGCAACTCAAGACGTTTGGCAAGCGGCTTCGCGATGACATTCTGGCCCTGCCCGGAGTCACCGAGGTTACGTTGTCCGGGACGCGGCGCGACGAAATCAGCGTGGAGGTTCGTCCGGAGCAACTCGTGCGCTATGGCCTCTCATTCGAGGATATTTCCGACGCGATTCGACGCGGCAACATGGATCTTCCGGGTGGGCAAATCAAGACCGGCAGGGCGAATCTGTCGGTGCGCACCCTGGGTGAGAAGGACGTTGGCACGGAAATCGAAGACCTGATCATCAAAGCCGACACATCCGGGCGGGTCGTTCGCCTTCGTGACATCGCGACTGTCATCGATGGGTTCGAGGATACGGACTTGGTCTCCCGCATGGACGGCAAACCGGGCGTCAGCGTCATGGTTTCAAAGACCGGTGAGCAGGATGCCATCGAAATAAGTCGCAAGGTCAAGACGATGGTGGCGGGCAAGATGCACGAACCGCCGGAGATACCCTGGTCATCTCGTTTAACCGGTCAAAGCCGCGTCCTTCGGAAAATATACGACGACGCGTTCGCCGCACCCTACACGCAAATCGGTTCGCTCAAGACGCATTCGGATTCTTCGGTCTACATCGAAGGGCGTTTGAGTCTTCTCACGCGCAACGGACTGTGGGGATTGTTGTTTGTGTTTTTGTCCCTGTTGTTCTTTCTCAATTGGCGTGTCGCTTTCTGGGTGATGACGGGATTGCTTTTGGCGATCCTTGGAACATTTTGCGCGATGAAGGTTGCCGGGATCACGCTGAACCTCATCACCATGTTCAGCCTGATCGTTGTGCTGGGTATGCTCGTGGACGATGCGATCATCGTGGGCGAACACATCTACACAAAAATCGAAGAGGGGGTCGAGCCCGAACTCGCAGCGATCACCGCAGCCGAAGAAGTCACATTCCCGGTGAGCATCGCCATCGCCACAACCATCATTGCGTTTGTACCGCTCCTGTTCGTCAAAGGAATGATGGGCGACTTTATGCGGGTGTTGCCCATGATTGTGATGTGCTCGCTTGCCATCTCGCTGTTCGAGGCGTTGACGATTTTGCCGTCGCACCTTGCAGAGTCCTTTACAAAATCCGCGCGAAGAGCGAAAGCAAATCCACGACCACCCGGTGTGCTTGCTCGGCTGACCGATCCGCTTCGGGAGAAGCAGGTTTGGTTCGTGGATCAGGTGGTCAAGCGACGCTATCGGTCGTTCTTGTCGCTGGCGATCGAATGGCGCTATGTCACGTTCGCAGCCGCGATCGGAGCCTTGATGGTGACGGTTGGCATGATCGGTGGCGGTAAGGTGCCCATCGTGATGTTCCAAAGCATGGATGCCGACTCGTTGGTCGTGGCGATGGAATTACCCGTGGGTTCGCCCATGAAGCAGACCGAAGAAAAGATGCGTCTGCTCGAAGAAGCCACTGCGGACATTCCCGAAATCAGTTCAAGGTTTTCCCTGATCGGCGCACAAGTCAACATGGACATGGAAGGCGGCGGTTCCAGCGCTTCAAACATGGCACAAATGATCATCGAATTGGTTCCCGGCGAATCCCGCGAGCGGTCGAGTGATGAGTTGGCCACCTTGATGCGTGAACGAACCGCCAATATCACCGGATTGAATTCGCTAACGTTTCGAGCGGTCCACGGCGGGCCCGGTGGAGCCCCGATTCAAATCGAGATTTCCGGTGAGGACCCGGACGAACTGCTTGGCATCAGCAACCGCATCAAGTCGCGCCTGCGTGAGTTTGACGGCGTCTACGACATTGAAGACGACTTCGACTCCGGGCAGCGCGAGGTGCGTGTGGAACTTCTGGCTTCGGGGCATGCACTGGGACTGACGACGCAAAGCCTCGCAACACAGGTCCGCGCTGCGTTCTACGGTTTGGAAGCGCGCAAGATTCAGCGCGATCGCGAAGATGTGAAAATCATGGTGCGATACCCGGCTGAAAGTCGCAGCAAGTTAGCCGACCTTGAACGAATGCGCATCGCGACACCCTCGGGCGCGTCGGTGCCCATCGGCGAAGTTGCGTCCATCACCGAGGGCGTGGGGTTCGCAACGATCCGCCGCAAGGACCAACTGCGAACGATTACGGTCAAGGGCGACATCGATGAAACGCGCGCCAATTCACGCGACGTACTCGCGGCAATGCAGCCGGACTTCGACCGATTCAAACAAACCCACGCGAGGGTAAACTTCAGCTTCGGGGGGCAGAGCGATGAGTGGTCGAAGTCGATGGGCTCGATCATTCCCGGTGGCGCGCTCGCGCTCGGTGGGATCTACGTTTTGCTGGTCGCTTTGTTCAAGAGCTACACGCAGCCGGTGATCGTGATGTCTGCGATCCCGTTCGGATTGGTGGGGGCTGTCATCGGTCACTACCTGATGGGGTACCCGTTGACCATGCTTTCGATTATCGGGCTGGTGGCGCTGACGGGTATTGTGGTAAACGACTCACTCATCCTTGTGAGCTTTATCAATCAACGGACTGCGGATGGACTCGGTCTCAAGGAGGCGGTGGTGGATGGCGGGTCGTCCCGACTTCGGGCGATCTTGTTGACTTCGATCACCACGATTCTGGGTTTGGCTCCGTTGTTGAGCGAGACGTCGTTTCAGGCGAGGTTCTTGATTCCGATGGGGGTGTCGATCGCATCCGGGTTGGCGTTCGCAACAGTTCTGACGTTGGTGCTGGTTCCGTGCCTGTGCATGATCGAGAGCGATATCAGACACGTCGGGCGGGCGTTGTGGGCGGTCATCTGGCCAAGTGAAACCGAAACGCTTCCTGTCGGCTCGTAGGGCAGGTCGGGTGGATGTGGATTGCCGATGCGGCGTCTGATGGGAATGGACTGGTGGAATCGACAAGTTCCGACCGATAATATGCAACTGTAAGCTCAATCCCCTTCGGGAGTTAGGTTAATCGTTGGTGATGGCGGCAATATGGATGCAACGTTACGACCCCGTTGCGGTATTTTCTTGAGGTATGCTTCCAGCCTGATATGCTTCTGGTTTGGTGAGCAGTTTTTCCGCAGGCGCGGTGACAAGCGGGCGGTCCGCCGCTCGGCTGAGATAATCATATGAAAAACAAAACCGTAACCGGCACCCCATCGGGGGTTTCTTCGGCGACGTACCTCGATTTTGAAAAGCCTCTGTTTCGCATTCAGGTCGAAATCGATCAACTCGAACGCGATCAGGTTGAAGGGGGTCGAGACTTTTCGATCGACCTCAAAGAATTGCGTCAGCGTCTCAAGCAGATGACCAAGCGGTTGTATTCGCATTTGACGGCATGGGAGACGGTGCTGGTTGCCCGCCATCCGCAGCGTCCGCTCGCGCCCGATTATTTGCGCACGGTGGTACGCGATTTTTGCGAGATTCACGGCGACCGTTTGTATGGCGACGACAAAGCGATCATTACCGGGTTTGGGCGCATCGGTCCGCACAAGGTCATGATCATCGGTCACAACAAAGGCAAAGATACTGCCGAGCGCATCACCTGTAATTTCGGATGCGCACACCCGGAAGGGTATCGCAAAGCGCTGCGCGCGATGAAGATGGCCGAGAAGTTTGGCCTGCCCGTCGTTTGCATGATCGACACGCAGGGCGCGTTTCCCGGTGTTGGTGCGGAAGAGCGCGGTATCAGTTCTGCCATCGCGGTGAATCTTCGCGAAATGTCCCGCCTCAAGACGCCTATCGTTTGCTGTGTGATTGGCGAAGGTGGCAGTGGTGGGGCGCTTGGCATTGGCGTGGGCGATCGTGTTGCGATGTTTGAGCATTCGTTCTATTCCGTCATTTCACCCGAAGGCTGCGCAGCGATTTTGTGGCGCACGGGTGAGCAGCGTAAGCTGGCGGCAGAGTCGTTGAAGCTGACGGCGAAGGACTTGAAGCGTCTCAACATCGTTGACTCTATTCTGAAAGAACCGTTGGGTGGTGCGCACCGCGAACCCGCCGACGCTGCGGCTACGCTCGAAAAATACTTTACCGACGCGCTGCGCGAGTTGAAGCGATACAAGGTGGATACGCTTCTTCGCAAGCGGTATGAGCGCATTCGGGGATTGGGCAGTTTTTTCGAGAGGGCATCGCAAGACGCCAAAGCGCCCGCAAAGAGCACGCGACGTGCAGGCTCGCGCACAACCCGCACCCTCTCCGTCAAGTCGCCAGCCAGCAGCGGGTCGCCCGTGAAGCCCCGTTCGCGAACTGCAACGTAAGGCGCGGACCATTCTTGGTAGCGAACGTTGTTCCTAATAACGGTCCGCACAGCGGACCCTACCAGAAATCTCGAACGCAATAGCTACGGTAGGGTGCGCTCAAGTGGTAGGGTGGGCCGTTCCCACCACAGGTTTACTGCGACGCGACATGGTGGGCATGGCCCACCCTACCCGCGCTCGCAAACACAAAACAGCGTTTCTGGAAATGGCACCAGTTCCGCGCCGCGTACGATCCACTCATTTCTGAAACTTGATCGATTCCAGTTGTCTCCCACGAATCTGCGAATAGGATGCCCGCAGCGTCGGGTGGGAGGCTGTGCTTCGATGAAGACCGTGCGAACAATTCACGACGTCCGAGAAAGTCTGGCGTCGCGTCGAACGTCTGGTGAGTCGGTGGGGTTTGTGCCGACGATGGGCGCGCTGCATGACGGCCATTGGTCGTTGGTTTCGAGGGCGCGAGAGGAATGCGCCCACGTCGTCGTCAGCATATTCGTCAACCCGCTTCAATTCGGTGTGGATGAGGATCTGGATCGATACCCCGCAAATTTGGATAGCGACCTCGAAGGATGCAGGCAGCGCGGTGTGGATATGGTGTTTTGCCCGAGCGCGGCTGAGATGTATCGCAGTGCGATCAAGACTTCGGTGCATGTGAGTGAACTGACCGATCGACTTTGCGGGCGTTCGCGTGCGGGTCATTTTGATGGCGTTTGCACCGTGGTTGCAAAGCTCCTGAACATCGTTCTTCCCGATCGCGTTTATTTTGGCGAGAAGGATTACCAGCAGCTTCTCGTGGTTCGGAAGATGGTCGAGGATCTGTCAATGGGCGTGGACATCGTGGCCTGTCCAACATGTCGAGAAGACGACGGCCTCGCCATCTCAAGCCGCAATCAGAATTTGTCTGACGACGAGCGACGGGCGGCTGGTGCGATTTACAAGAGCTTGCAGGATGCCCAAGCGTCCATCGATGCCGGTGAAACCAGCGCGGGCGTGGTGATCGAAAAGATAACTTCTTACATCGCCCGCAACGGTGCCGATCGCATCGACTACGTTGAAGTGGTCGACGATGCGACCCTCGAAGCGCTGCCGCAGATTGATCGTCCGGCGCGAATCTGCGTTGCCGCGTACTTTGGGAAGACGCGGTTGATCGACAATGTCGCTGTCCACACGCAGTCGCTGTAGACGCGCCGTCAGCCCACCGGTAGGATGCGGCCTATCCCGCTTCGGTTGTATTCGTTGAAGCGATTCGTCTTCCCTTAACCATAAGAAGCCGCCATGTATCCCGAGTTGTTCACCATTCCGTTCATCGATTGGCCGGTCAAAAGCTACGGCGCGATGCTTACCCTGGGCTTTTTGACCGGTGTATGGCTTTGCATGAAGCGAGCCGAGCACGTCAAAGCCGACCCCGACATCATCTTGAATGTTGGCTTCGTGTCGCTCCTGTGTGGCGTTGGCGGTGGGCGTCTGTTCTTTGTGCTGCACTATTGGGAGACGAGTTTTGCAAGCCGTCCCAATCCGATCCTTGCCGCGCTCGATTGCACCAGCGGGGGCTTGGAGTATTACGGTGGGCTTATTTGTGCTGCGATCGGGACCGTCTCTTATCTTGCATTGAAGAAGGTCTCCGTCCGTATGTATCTGGATATTCTTTTTCCGGGTGCGGCATGGGGGTTGGCGTTTGGGCGCATTGGCTGCTTGCTGAATGGTTGCTGCTGGGGTGGCATCTGCGTGGCTCCAAATGGGCAGGCGACCGTTCCGTGGGGAATCACGTTTCCGTATGGCAGTCCGGCAGAGGTCCGCCAGTGGGAGAACCGTCAGATTACTTTGCCAGCAGAGTTGATCGTCAGCATTCCGAACAGCAGAACGCAGCCGTTCCTGCTTCCGCACGAGTTGATCGAACAGAGTCCGGAAGAACGCGAAGGACCCTCGGCAGACGTTCGCCGATTGCAGCGCGATGTTGAAGAGGCGAAGGCGTTGGGCCTTGAATCCAAGGATATCACAGAACTCGAAGACAAGCTCAAGGTTGCCCAGCAAAAGCAAAAAAAACACCTGGCAAGAAACGTCGCGCTCGCAAGTTCGATGCACTTCCCATCGCGCGTCGATGGGGCTAGGCCGATCACCGCTTCGGAACTGGGCGACCTTGCGCACGAGCACCGTTCCCAATTGGTTCATCCCGCGCAGATTTATGCGGTGATCAACGCTTTTCTGTTGAGTTGGCTTCTGTTGGAAATCGCCAATCATCGCAAGCGACATGGCGTTGTGTTTGCGACGATGGTGATGTTGTACCCCATTACCCGAACGATCCTGGAGGTTGTGCGCGTCGATAACCCGCACGACTCTGCGGGGCTGACGATTTCGCAGGCGGTCAGTGTGGGCATGTTCATATTCGGCGCTTTGTACATGTTGTACTTGTACAAATCGCCTGTGCGCTCGCCCGCAGCGGTTCCTTTCATTCCACCTCCGGCTGAGGCCGACGATGCGGAATCATCGTAAGCATTTCTTGCCGCGTGTTTTCCTGATCGCCCTTCTGTACCCTTGCCTCGCGCCGAGCGCGCACGGTGCCCAGGTTCGGTTGCGCAACGATTTATCGCCCGGTGCATACACGCGCTACGACGTTTCAGTCAGCGGTATTCGTCGCACGCAAACCCAGCGCTATGAGGAAGTTCTATCCTTTACGCAAACAGGCCGTCTCAGCTTGCTCGTGTTTGGCGATTCGCAGCAACAGCCGAGGTCGGCTACCCGCGCCTGGATGATGCAGTTGGATGAACCGGTGGTGACGTCACTAACCCGAGCAGGTCAGCCGGTCGAGGAACTTCCCCACCCGAAATTGGCAGGACTCCCGCCGCGTGTTGTTCAACTGCGCGTGGGTGAAATCACCTCCGCCCGCGCCGAAGCGTCAGCCGTCGGTGGGTCGCGCGTTCAGCGTGCTGCCATGCTGTTGGCGCTCGATTTTTCCCATTGGCCCAAGGACGTGATTTCGACCGGTCACGAGTGGAGCAACACAGCAACCCGTCCCGAGTTGGCGGGGACGTGGCAGCATCGCTATTCCCGAACGGAGGGGCGCCGGGCGAAGCGATTGGCTGTCGGTTCATTTGAATTTGAGGGTGCGTTAATAGGTGAATTCAAAGGCGTGGCAAGCATCAAATCCGTTCGTGGCGAATGGCGATGGCTCATTTCAAAGCGCAGTTTGCAGTCGGTGCAATCTCGCGTTGTTCTGGAATATGGACCCGAGGTGCAAGGGCGCGTTCTCGAACTGGAAGTCAGCCTCAAGCTGGCGGATCGAAGTCGCCTGCCGAAAGATGAGCTTCGCACTGCGAGAGCGGAAATCAAACCGCTGACCGTCTTGGCGCGTCGGGCTTTGCGAACCGGTGCGGACGATGCGAAAGCCGAGTTGAAGGCGTTCATTGCGGATCATCCGGAGAGTCTTTGGTTGCCCGTGGCACGCGATGTTCTTGAACGGGCATCCCTGGAAGCGCGGACGATCAACACGTTGAGCGAGGACCAACTCGTCGATGTGCTCGTATCCCTGGTGCGACGTTGGCAGCGGGCCGCGGGTCGAAATGAGGTTGAAAAACTCGAACCGCTTCGATCAACTTACCGCGAGTTAATGGAATCAAACGGTGATGCGATGCGAACGTTGACGCGGTCCGATGAAGCGAACATCCGGGCGATGGCTGCGTTTGCCACCGCGTTTGCAAAACATCCGAAACAGCTTCAGCGCGTCATCGAGTTGACCCAGGACGAAGAGCCCCGCGTGCGCGCTTGGGCTGCGTATGGCTTAGCCGAGCGACGCGATCAAACCGTTGACGCCAGCGTGTGGTTTCGGTTGCTGGAAGATAGCGACCGAAACGTCCGCTTGCGCGCGTGCATGGCCGTCGAGACATGCGTGGGTGCAACGCATCCCGAAAGGCGGCGCCTCATCCGTCGCCTGCTTGTGTTGGTGGCGAAGGATGATCAGGAGCAAGTCCAGGTCCGCTCGGCGAAAGCGGTTTCTGCAATCGCCATCGCAGCGGACCTTCCCGATTTGATAGAAGCCGAAGCAACCTGCGATACACCACCCGCCAGAAGAATTCTGGAGGCAACGATTCGGAAATTGGGCGGCACACCCAAAGATCCACTCGACGATGACTGACGATCACTGATTCTGTGCCAGCTATGATCTGCTTGTTGTCGCACGAAGAATGACGGCAGGCGGGAAAAACGAGGATGACGAGACTCGAACTCGCAACCTTCGGATCGACAGTCCGATGCTCTAACCAATTGAGCTACATCCCCTTAGGTCGGTGTGGGCGTTTTGACCACGTCCGATGGGTCTAGGGAATATATCTTTCGATTTCTTCCCGTCAAGCCCGCCGCGCGGCTCGGAAACGGGCTGCCCTTGAAGCCCGTGTGTGTCCATCTATTATCACCGTTATGTTGCGATTTCTGCCTTCATCCCATTCCGCTCGCACGGTTCGTACCCTCGTCGTCACGCTTGCCATCGGTTTGATGGTCCAGCACCCGGTGTGGGCGGGCAACACGCGCTCGGACCTGGCGAAGTGCCTCGAAAAATTGCCTCAGTCGCGGACCGTATGCGGGGCGGTGGTGATCGATCTGGCGACGGGCGATGTTGTTTACGAGCTCAACGCATCCAAGCCGCTCATTCCCGCCAGCAATCAGAAGTTGATCGTGATGGCTGCGGCGCTCGATCGCTTCGGTTCAACGGGCGCGTTTCGCACGACGTTGGCCTCACGCGGCCAGGACTTGATTGTCATCGGCGACGGTGACCCCGCCCTCGGTGATGCGCGGTTGGCGGAATCGCGCGGTGAGAAGCCGCTCGCATTTGTTGATCGTTGGGCAGATGCGCTCACGGCAGAAGGCGAGCGCACGAATCCGAGCAAAGGCGGAGACGCGCCGTCTTCGTGGATCATCCCTGGCGATTTCATCGTGGACGCAACCATTCTCGACGATGAGCACTTTCATCCGGATTGGATTCCCGTTGATCGTGTGCGGTGGTACGGCGCACCTGTGGGCGGCTTGAATCTTAACAACAACTGCGTCGAGGTGACGGCGCTTCCGGGCAAGGCTGCGGGCGAGGCGTGTGCATGGTCGATCTCTCCGCCGTCTTCACAATTGAACCTGATCAACAAATGCGTGACGTCAAAATCCAGCCGTCCTGTTCCGGTGATTGCACGTCGCGAAGGGGCAGCCGACCTGGTTCTGCGGGGCAAAGTTGGGAAGCGTCGGACGCTCAAGTCCGTGTCGGTATTTGAACCGAATCAGTTTGCGGCTTCCGCCATTCGCGATGCGCTGGCCAGTCATGATATCCGCGTCGAGGGTGAGACCCGCTTCGAGCGAATTCGAGATCGCGATGGTCAGATTCCGAGCGATGTACGAATCATCGCGCAGCACACCACGCCCATTTCAGATGTTCTGCGCAGGGTAGGAACCGACAGTCAGAACATGTGCGCAGAGGCGCTCTTTAAGCGGCTGGGTTATGAATCGTCGCGCCAGGGGAACAGCCCACCAACCGCCGGTAGCTGGAAAACAGGTCGCGACGCGGTCAAACACACGCTCCGCAAGGCGGGTTGCGACGTGGAGAATATGGTAATCGCGGACGGGAGCGGGTTGAGTCGGCGCAATAGACTGACCGCACGCGACCTTGCACGCTTGCTTCAATACATGCACACGCACACGGAGGGCGAGGTGTTCAAAGCCAGCCTCGCGGGGAATCGTACCGGAGGCAAACTGAAGCGCCGGCTGTCGGGCATCGACGCAGACATCTACGCCAAGACCGGTTACCTGAGCGGGGTGCGATCGCTAAGCGGCTACGTTCGCACGCGCGAGAATCGGTGGTTTGCGTTCAGCGTGATCTTCAACAATTTCAAAGGGGCGAGCAGTCCCTACAACAAAATCCACGACAAGGTGTGTCGCATCCTATCCAACGCTGGACAACGCAAGCCGAAAAAACCGTGACGGATTTTGCAGATTCGAGATTCGCGAAGCGCGGGACGATCCTCCTGCTTATTGCAGCGAGTATGTGGAGTCTCAACGGTGGGCTGATCAAGCTCCTGCAATCGTTCGGGTTGGGACCGACCAGTATCGCGGCATATCGATCGCTTGTCGCTGCGGTATTTCTGCTTCCGTTTGCGCTAAAACGTTTCAAGCCGGTGCCGGAACCCGTCTGGACGATTGCGACGGTGTTGATGTTTACCGGGATGTGCGCAACGTTCGTTCTCGCAACGACCACCACGTCAGCCGCCAACGCGATCATTTTGCAGTACACCGCCCCTGCATGGGTGTTCGCGCTTTCGCCCTGGATCGTTCGAGAAAGCGCCACCGCGAAACAATGTGTTGCATTTGGCGGATCGATGTTGGCTGTCGGGCTCATCTTTTTTGCGCAGTACAAGACGGATTTGTTCGGTATGTCGATCGGTGTGTTGAGCGGGGTGGTTTTTGGTGTGCAGGTGGTGTTGTTTCGGCGGGTTCGTGCGGTTGATCCGGTGGTGCTTGCGTTTCTTTGTTGCGCTGGGTCGGGTGTTTTGTTGTTGCCGTTCGCGTTGATCTTTGAGCCGTTCGTTTACAGTTCGGTTGTGGTGGGGTGGTTGCTTTTGACCGGGGTGGTTCAGTTCGGATTGCCCTACGTTATTTATGCGACGGGTGTGCGGCACGTTTCGGCACAGAAGGCTGTTCTGATCATCATGCTCGAACCGGTTTTGAATCCGGTTTGGGCGTATCTGTTTCGCGGTGAGGTTCCACATTGGAGCACGATGATCGGTGGCGCGGTGATTCTTTGCTGCGTCGGATTTCTTTCGGTTTCGGGCGGGCGTCGCTGATCGGAATACGGCCTATCGGGTTGTGTGCCTTTTGACGGCTCGATCGCTACAATCGCTGCAAATCAAGCGTTTCTACAGGGCAGTCGGTCTATGGAGCATCGGTACGACGTCATCGTGATTGGCGGTGGGCACGCGGGCACAGAAGCCGCTTGGGCAGCTTCGCGTTTGGGTGCTACCGTTGCGCTCGTCACGATGGAGCGGGTGGGCATCGGGCGCATGTCGTGCAATCCTGCGATCGGTGGCATTGGCAAGGGGCAAATGGTTCGGGAGATCGACGCGCTCGGTGGCATCATGGGGTTGGCGATCGATCGCGCGGGCATTCACTTTCGTATGTTGAACCAAAGCAAAGGACCGGCAGTCTGGGCTCCGCGCGCCCAAGCCGACCGAACACTTTATGCCAAAGCGATTCAAGACATTCTGGCCGAGGCGGCTGATCTGAACATTGTCGAAGGTATGGTCGAAGCTATTGAGACGACCGGTGCGCCAGCGGCTGAGAATGGATCGGGTGCGCGCGTTTGCGGTGTTCTGCTTGCCGATGGTCGCAGGTTGCACGCAGACTCGGTCATCGTGACCACCGGAACGTTCATGCGCGGGTTGATGCACTGCGGGCAGAAGCAGGAGGCGGGCGGACGATTTGGAGAAGCGTCTGCCGGTGGGATCAGTCAAAACCTGATGAGTTTGGGGTTTGAACTCGGGCGACTCAAAACGGGTACGCCACCGCGCGTCGATCGTGACAGCCTCGACTACGATCAGCTCGAACGTCAGGATGGCGACGAAACGCCGATTCCGTTTTCTTTTGTCACCGACCGCATCGATCAGCCGTCCGTCCCCTGCTGGATTACCTACACAAATCAAGCGACGCACGACCACATCCACGCGAACCTGCACCGAGCGCCGATGTACATGGGGCAAATCGAATCCACGGGTCCGCGATATTGTCCCAGCATCGAAGACAAGGTGGTGCGATTCGCAGACAAATCGCGCCATCAGCTATTCCTCGAGCCGGAAGGCTACGACAGCGATCGCGTCTATTGCAACGGGATCAGCACATCACTACCGGAAGATGTTCAGCGGGCGATGCTCGCGACGATTCCAGGGATGCAGCGTGCCCGAATTGTGCAATTGGGTTATGCCGTTGAGTACGATTTCATTCCGACGTGGCAGACGCGCGAATCGCTGGAGAGCAAGCGGGTGGTGGGCCTGTTTTTTGCAGGTCAGATCAACGGAACCAGCGGGTATGAAGAAGCGGCTGGCCAGGGCTTGGTGGCTGGGGTGAATTCCGTGCGCA
>JAADIU010000227.1 GCA_013151185.1 Planctomycetota bacterium | reverse complement strand
CAATACCGTTCGAATTGCAGTCGAAGGGTGCCGGTGGAGCCACGCACAACCCGGTGCCAAGATCGCAGGTTGCGAACGAACACGGGGTGTCTAGAGACGAACAATCGGTGGGTGCTCCGGCGCAGACTCCACCCACACACACGTCGTTATCGGTACACAAGCTGAGATCGTCACATGCGACGCCCTCATTCCCAGGCGCGAGTTCGCACATCCCGTCTACCTGATTGCACACGCCGACCACGCACCCTTCATCGAGCATCGAGCAATCAACAGACGCTCCGGCGCATATGCCGTTTGAGCAGGCATCCCCAAACGTGCAGGTATCAAGGTCATCACACGCCCCCGCCTCATTCACGGAAATTAGTTCACATAACCCGTTGCTGGAATTACAAACGGCTGACTGGCAGTCAACATCACCGGGTCCCGTCCCCGGTGTAATGCCCATGCCCAGAGCGGACGCGTTCGTTTCGATCACTGTTGGGTTCGCAATGAGAAGCGGCGACCGAAACAATTGCTTGGAAGTATTCTCGAACCAGAAGATCTCATCGGTCTGCGGCAGAATCTGCAAATCAAAGACCGCGTCCATCCCAGTGACGAACGGAACTTCATTGCTGCCATTTAAGTTCGTGCGGAAGATCGCGTTGCGTTTCAAATCGGAATAATACAGATGACCGCGCGTCAGATCGATGTCGACACCGCGCGGATCGGCACCGGTGCCCAAGCCGACGGATGTCAGAAGCGTTTCCAGGTTTGAGCCGTCGAGATTGACGCGATTCACCGTGTCGGTGGCAGACTCCGAAAAGTAAAGCTTTCCGTTGGCAGAATCGAGATGCATTCCAGCGACGAAGTCAACGTTTGTGACGATGTCCACGACATTGGAGCCATCGAGGTTGGCCCGCTGGATCTTGTCGAGGGTGGAGTCGGACCAGTAAATCTGCCCGGCTTGGGTATCGATGACAACGTCTCGGGGCTGTCCCAATCCGGTCACAACAACTTCCTGGTCGCTTCCATCCAGATTGGCCCGTTGAATCTGGCCGCCCGCCCGATCAGCCCAGTACACTTTGCCGACCGCCAACGAAACATCCAGACCCGGGCCGCTGGGGATGTTGAGAATTATCTGGCGTCGGGTACCGTCTGCCGCAATGCGATTGATGATCCCGCTGGAATACCAGTAGATCTCCGGTTGGACGCCGTTCGTACCGCAGTCAACCGGCGTGCCAGCGCAAACACCACCCACACACACGTCGTTTTCCGTACACAAGCTTAGATCACTGCAAGCGCCGCCCTCATTCACTGGATTTGTTTCGCACGTTCCGTCGGCTTGATTGCACACGCCAACGACGCACTCGCCATCGAGCGATGAGCAATCGACGGGTGTTCCCGCACACACGCCACCTGTGCAAGTGTCCACCGATGTGCAATTGTCAAGATCGTCGCATGATCCTCCACCATTTATTGGATTGGCAACACAGGCTCCCGTAGATTGGCTGCACATGCCGACCGCACACGCGTCATCCAAGAATGAGCAATCAACTGGCGTTCCTGCGCACACGCCATCTGAGCAAACGTCCCCAGAGGTGCAGTTGTCGAGATCGTCGCAGGCTGCCCCGCCGGGCAACGGAACGGCTTCACACAGGCCATTGCTGGAATTACATACGCCAACGACACAGCCGTCATCCAAAAAGGAACAGTCGACTTGTGTGCCTTCGCATACGCCACCTGACAACAAATCGCAGGTGGTACAGAGGTCGCCGTCATCGCAACCGCCACCGGAATCGGGAGTCACAACCTGAAGGTCGTCCCAGAATTTGCCACCGTTGCCCATGCTCCACACGCCGATGGTGCCCGATGTCGGATGCGATCCGCTTGGGTCGAATGCGTCGATTTGAAAGCCAGCCGGTTCGGGCTGACCATCCTCCCATACGTTGGCTTGGACGTGCAACTGCGGACCGGTCGTATCGACAACAATGCGAAATCGATACCAAGTGTTGATCGTGGGAACGACGCCCGAATCGATGTCGCCGGTAAAATTGTCGAAGTTTGGTGGAGCCAGGTGGAACGGCTGGGCGGAGGGTGCGTAGTCTGCCCGGCGGAGACGCAAATATTCATACATCGACGAAGGCTGGTCGCTGAACTGCGAGAGGAACGTGACGCCGATTCCTCCGTTGCTGTCGTTGATCCACATGCGCCCGGTGAAGGTCATATTTGAAATGTCCGCTGCGCCGGTCCCAACGTAGTGCGAGTGAAGGTTTATACCCGAATTGAAAGTACCGAACGTCAGATCCGGCCCAATGGGTTGAACATCGAAATCGTCAGCCTGAACCGTGCTGCTTCCACCCGCGGTGTCGGACCAGTTAGCCGGGTCTTGGTTCGCCGAGTATGTGTCGAAGTCCTCGCTGACCACAAACCCCGCGCACTCATCCGGTATACCGTTGGCATCGCAATCAAGGCTCGTACCGGCAGCAATGTCCAGGGAATCCTCAATACTGTTCAGGTTGCAATCAGACGCCATCGTTCGATCGGTGGCTGCACAGCACACGAGACACGACGCAACCAAAGCCGCAGAGAATGAATTTCTCTTTCGCATGATCGTCTGAGAAAGTTTCGGGGTGAGATCATTCATCGCGTGCATCCCTTCGGTGTGCTGTGAACAGTTGTGATGGGCTGCCAGGGAAGACGGTGTGGAAAGTATTGCCAAGAAGAAGATTCCCGCCCGTCGCGGGTCTGGCAGCCAAGGCTATTGTACCGTGGCGATATACGCATTGATAGAGTCGAGCGGGTTGTTCGGGCGTGTGTCCGATTCGTATTCATCGCCTTTGGTGCGGTTTTCGACGCCACAGCGGGCCGGCTTGAATACGCGCAAGCCGAGCCGGTGTTAGCTCGCTTTTTCTGTGGCCGATGTTGCTTCGATACTGAAGGCCTTGGCGTATAGCTCTGGTTTGCGTTGTTCCCAGATGTGTGTGTTGGGGTAGACTTCCTTGTCCGCAGAAAGTCGCAGGTCGATTTCTGCCGTGATGATTCGTGGTTTGGAATCCTGCGTGCGGTCGATCACCGTGCCCGTTGGATCGATCAATACTGCTGCGTTTTCGGAAGCGGCTGCTATGTAGATGCAGTTCTCGGCTGCGCGGGTACGCAGAAGTGGTAGGCTCACCTCTGCACCGGCAACGAACACGATCGCCGCACCGTCCAGCGCCATGATTCGCATCGGAGCGAACGACGCGATGTGGTCCGACTCCACACACCCGCACGCACCAAAACTTTCGATCATCAATCGTTCAACAAAGGGGAACCCGATCAGACTCATCCCCAGCGCTCGGCAGTAGATGTCGAGTCGGTCGGCTGTCTCGGGATCGGGCAGCGACGTTCCCACAATGTGGGTTCCATCTGCCGCCAACTCTTCGAGCGGCACGCTTGTCTCTGATTCCGATTCTGGAAATACGCAGGATGCGGGCGCGACCGCAATCTTGACCGTACCCAGTTCGTCACGATTGGGGAGAATCGGTTCGTATTGATTAAAAATCCGCCGCCGCGACCAACGGGGAATTTCGATTTCGTTCGGTCGGCCAAGCGTGATTTCGCCGGTGATGAGGGCGGGTTCGTCGGGTGGGGCGATGGCGATTTGCGTCCCATCGGCACCGACAATCTGGCTCATCCCGCAATACTTCGTGTCGCCCTCGGTCCCGCACTTGTTGGCTGCGACGATGGGCACACCACATTCCGACGCCCGACCTTCGATCATAAACTCGGCTTGTGGGTTATGGTATCCATCCTTGCCGGGTGCGACGTTGACCCAACATGTAGGGACGACGATGAGTTGCGCCCCTTGGTTGGCAAGTCCGGTGGCGATCTCAGGGGCGCGTCCATCCGCACAGATCAAAACGCCGATTCGCCCCAGCGCGGTGTCGAAAGGCGTCAGGGTGTCGCCCGGCTCGAAGTAGTCGTTGTCGGTACCCCAAAGAAACGTCTTCGCGTAGCGGCCCACTTCCTTGCCGTCTGTGTCGATGATGACGGCAACGTTGCGAAGCTGCTTGTCGGAGTCGTCGACGAATCCGCAGACGACGTGCAGTTCATGCGTCTTGGCCAACGCAGACAGGGTTTTGATAAACGCCTTGGATTTGAGTTTCTTAGCCGAGCGATAATCCTTGGCGCTGCCCAGCAGGTATGCGGGATAAGCACACTCGGGCAATACCAGCAGATCAACATTCTGTTCGGCAGCACGAACCACCGCCGCTTCAATCTCCGCGAGGGCGTCTTTGGCTTGATCGAGCGAATGCGCAACAAGTTGAGCCGCAGCCACTTTGATACTGGTTGGCTTGCTTGAATCGGGCGATGCTTTCGACATAGTGCGGGGCATCGTAGGTGGGGGTGGCTTGCTTTTCAATACCACCGGTGAACTCTATAATGGTGTGTGTCCCGATGCTTATGCGGGATGTCCCTGTTGGAGTGGCCCCTCGGTGGAAGCATGACGAAGCGCGACAATTATGAAATCCTGGGCGTCGCCCGCGATGCCTCAGCCGATCAGATCAAAAAGGCCTATCGCAAGCTGGCCAAGCAGTATCATCCCGACCAGAACCGGAACGATGCAGCCGCCGAAGCAAAGTTCAAAGAAGTCCAGCACGCCTATTCCGTTTTGAGCGACAAGGACAAACGCGCCAAGTACGATCAGTATGGCGAAATCGGCGCGGGCGAATTCCAAACCAATCCGGGTGGGCAACAGGTTTACACATGGGGTACGGATGGTTCGCAGATCGATGCGGACGATCTGGACAGCCTCTTCAGCGCGTTTCGCACCGAGGAGAGCCCGTTTGAATCCATTTTCGGTCGGGGGCGCGGACGTCGGGGTCGCTCGCAGCGCAATCGCCCTCAACCGGGGGCAGACTTGCGGCGGGCGATCAACCTCAGTTTCGAGCAGGCCATCAATGGTGCGCAGATCGAAGTGGACGTTAAGTTTCAGAACGATCCCACAGGCCGCCGCGAAACCTTGCAAGTCAAAATCCCGCCGGGCGTTGAGGACGGTCAGCAGATTCGCGTGAAGGGGCAGGGGGGTGCAGGTGTCAACGGTGGACCACGGGGTGATTTGTTCTTCACATGCCGCGTCCGCCCGCATCTAGCATTTCGGCGTGTAGGTCGCGATATTCGTACCGACGTTCGCATCAACTTGGCGCAGGCAGTCTTGGGTTCGCGGGTCGATTTGAAGACGCTGAGTGGTGATGTGACGTTGACCATTCCACCCGGAACCTCGAGCGGTGCCAAGATGCGACTTCGGGGCCGGGGCGTTCCCGCGAATGGCACAGCGGCTGCGGGCGATTTGATCGCGGTGGTACAGGTGGATGTTCCCGCTTCACCCACGGACGAGCAGATTGAACTCATGCGAAAATTTGCCGAAACGCTCGACGACTCTGCGATCAAAGAGCAGGCCTGAACCCACTCAGTGGTAGGGTGCGGCTTGCCGCACCGCATTGCGAATACGGTAGATGGTGCGGCAAGCCGCACCCTACGAATGTGCCCTGATTACGCGGTTGGGCATCGCGCGAGGTGAGAGTCGAACCCATGCAGTGCATCGATATCATCAATCACCAGTGCGGTCGCGCAGTGTTTGCGGTTTCCGCCATCGCATCGTGGCCGTGCATTGCGTCGGCGCAGGGGACCGGTGGCAATGCTCCAACGGACGAAGGCACCGTCGCGCGTCTTTCGCTCGCGCTGATGCTCCTATTCTTGGCGGTCCTCATCTTAACGATGGGATGGTTCTTGATGCGGGCGTTGCAGCGATCGAGGAAGCGTCTATTCCGCGAACGGGCGGAACCGACCGACGCGACAGACGTGTGGAGCATGCACAAACTGCCCGGATTCGATTCGGAAGATGCGGGTTTCGAGGATGGTTCCCAAGAAGGTGAGGCGTAGGCGTTTACATGGGCGACTCTGCTCCCGTGACTTTGATCACAGGCGGTGCAACGCGCGTCGGGGCTGCGATCGCTTGCGAGTTGGCGGATGCGGGCTTTGATATCGTCATCCACTACAACCGTTCTGAGGAAGCGGCTTGCGAGACTGCCGCGAAGATCGAGGCGAAGGATCGCAAGGCGTGGCGGGTGCGTGCGAACTTGCTCGATTCCGACGCCCCAACCCGGATCATCGAGTACGTCAAAAGTGAAGCGGGGCGATTGGACGTGTTGATCAACAACGCTTCCATCTTCGAGCCCGACCCGGCTGGGAGTTTTTCACCCGATCATTGGCACAGGATGTTTCAAATCAACGCGGTGGCTCCGGGTGCATTGATCGAGGCGGCAGAGGGGCTGTTGATGGGGGCGCCTCGCGGTGGCGTGATCAACCTGTGCGATATCTCCGCCGACCGTCCGTGGCCGCACTACTCGGCGTACTGCGCGTCGAAAGCAGCATTGGTCAATCTGACCCGTTCGTACGCACTGCGGTTTGCACCTCGCGTATTGGTGAATGGGGTCGCACCGGGGATCGCGATTTTTCCGGATGATTTTGATGAAGAGATGCGCCGCAAGCTGGTTGCAAAGGTGCCCATGCAGCGCGAGGGCAGTGCGGAAGAGGTGGCGGCTACCGTTCGCTTTCTTGCCAAACACGCGGGGTACATGACCGGGCAGATCATCCGTGTGGACGGTGGGCGCAGCATCGCCTGAGCGGGTCGCGGTCAATTGCTCGCGATGCAATGGCATGATAGGATTCCGCCTGTCGAATCGAATGCCTCGCAAATTGCCCTGAATTTCAAGACCCTGTACTTCCAGATTTCGACCGGAGTTTTTGTCCCCGTGGAAAATCAAAACAAATTCGTCGAGGAACGTCGCGCCAAGGTCGAAAAGCTGCGCGCGCTCGATATTGATCCGTACGGTGGGCGATATCCCGATGTCGAGCACATGGCCGACGTCCGTGGCCGTGCAGAGGCGCTGGAACTGGAAAAAGGCGACTCGCGCGAGGACGAGACAGCCCGCATCGCAGGGAGGATTGTTCTCCAGCGGGTCATGGGCAATCTGATTTTCCTGACCCTTCGCGATGGCAGCGGTGACATGCAAGCCGCCCTCTCCAAAAAGGCGGTTCGCGAGTTGTGGCCGATGATCAAGATGTTCGATCTGGGCGACATCATCGGTCTCGAAGGCATGATCGGCAGAACCAAAACCGGTGAGATCACCGTTTGGGCGAACGATGTCGTCCTGTTGTGCAAAGCACTTCAGCCGCCCCCCGAAAAATGGCATGGCCTCACCGATGTCGAGTTGCGGTATCGACAGCGATACGTCGATTTATTTACCAACCCCGATGTGCGAGGTGTATTCCAAGCCAGAAGCCGCATCTTGCAATCGGTGCGTGACTATCTGGTCGGGCACGAATACCTCGAAGTCGAAACCCCGGTTCTGCAATCGATCTACGGTGGTGCGGCAGCGCGACCTTTCACGACGCATCACAACACGCTCGACTTGGATTTGTTCCTGCGCATCAGCCCGGAGCTATATCTCAAGCGGTTGTTGGTGGGCGGGTTGGAGCGGGTGTTTGAATTCTCGCGAAACTTTCGCAACGAAGGCATCAGCACGCAGCACAATCCGGAGTTCACCCTGCTGGAACTGTACGAGGCCTACGGCGACTACACGGTGATGATGCGCCGCGTCGAGGAAATGGTGGCGGCAGCGATTGAGGATCTCGACGATGAGTTCACTCGAAAATTCCGCGACCATGAACTCGACTTTAGTTTGCCCTGGAACCGTCGAAAATATTTGGACCTCTTGCACGAACATGCGGGTGTCTCGATGGACGATATGGCTGGTGTTCGGGCCAAAGCGGTCGAGCTTGGAATTCGCGAAGTCGGTAAAGCCGACGCGGTTGTTGTCAACGATGTCTTCGAGGCTACGGTTGAGCCCCATCTGATTCAACCAACGTTTGTCTACGATTATCCGGCGGCTCTTTGTCCGCTGACACGAAGACATCCGGACGATGAAAATATTGCCCTGCGTTTCGAGGCGTATGTGGCTTCGATGGAACTGGGCAACGCGTACACCGAGTTGAACGATCCGGACTTGCAGCGTGCGAATTTAATGCAGCAGCTTTCCGGGCAGGACGAAACGATGGCCGTCATGGATGACGATTTTGTGTTGTCGCTACAATATGGCATGCCGCCAGCGGGCGGGTTGGGCGTGGGCATGGATCGGTTGGTGATGCTCCTGACCGACAGCGCCAGCATCCGAGACGTGATCCTGTTTCCGTTGCAGCGCCCACTTCCACCGCAACAAGGCTCGCCCGAGCAAGCACCTGGTGAAGGTGCATCTGACGACGCGTCGGCATCTCCCCGTTCCGTTTCATCTAAGCCTTCGGGCACGCAGGAAACGGACGCACATGTATAAGCTCATCTTGACGGTTCGGTATCTGTTCAGCAAATGGATCGCGGTATTTTCGGTGCTGAGCGTGTGGCTTTGCGTCGCGATGGTGCTCATCGTGTTCAGCGTGATGGACGGTTTCCTCGACAACATCAAACAACACTCGCGCGGGTTGCTCAGCGATATCATCATCGACAACGATACGCTGCAAGGCTTTCCATACTACGAGGAGTTCGGTGAGTTCTTGAAGGATCGGATGCCCGGTGAAATCGCGGTGGTGTCACCGGTGATCTACAGCTATGGCATCTTGCGCGAACCCGTGACGAACTTCACCAAGCCGGTGCGCATCGTTGCGATAGACTTCGATTCATACCGCGCGGTGAATGATTTTAGCGACAGCCTCTACTACAATCGATACTATCCCGGTACCACCTCGCTGACGCAGACGCAGGTACCCGTGGCTGGTATCGATGGGTACGACCGCCCAATCCTGCCGCCTTCCCACGAACTCGCCTATCAGCAATATCTGAAGGATCGCGACGAATCAAACGAAACCAGCGAAGATTTTTCAGAACCCGGCTTTAGATCGCCCCACGGGATTGGATGGTTTAAGCAGCGATTCAACACACCCCGGATGGATGGTGAGCCTCTACCCGGAATTATCATGGGTACCGATGTTATCTATTCAAAAGACAAGGAAGGCTTCTACCGTCGGTTCCTCGAGCGCGGATGCGAGATCATTCTCACGGTGCTTCCGTTGACCCATCGGGGAACCATCGCAGAGAACCCAATTCCCGTCGCGATGCGGAACGTCGATGATTCGCGCACGAAGGTCTACGAGATCGACAAGATTTGCGTGTACGTTGATTTCAAGTTGTTCCAACGATTCCTCAGCATGGGGTCGCTCGAACGGGTGGATGGTACCTTTACCCCACCGCGTGCATCACAGCTTCTGGTTCGCCTGACAGATGATCAAGGCTACAAGGCTGCCCAGCCAAGGATCGAAGAGCTTTGGGTCGAGTTCCGAGAAAGCCTCCTTGACAGGTTAACGTTAAGCGACGCAGAGCTGATTGAAGGCGTTTCAGTTGAAACATGGGAGACACGGCAGCAGGATTTTATTCAAGCCGTCGAAAAGGAAAAAGTTCTGGTCACGATTTTGTTCGCGATCATCAGCTTGGTTGCGATCGTGCTGATTGGCGTTGTGTTCTACATGATCGTCATTCAGAAAACGCGCGACATTGGTATTATCAAGAGTCTCGGTGCGACGTCGGCTGGCGTGGCGACGATCTTCCTGATGTATGGTGCGGTGATCGGTGTGATTGGCGGCGTTCTTGGCGTGCTCACCGGTTCATTCGTGGTTGCCAACATCAACGAGTTGCAGGCTTTGTTGGCAAGACTCAATCCAAACCTGCAAGTTTGGTCGCCCGAAGTTTACACGTTTGACCGCATTCCCAGCGCCGTGAAACCGGGCGTGATGGTGTCGGTGTTTTGCATGGCTGTGGCGACGTCGATATTCGGGGCGATTGTCCCCGCAATGAAAGCTGCATGGGTCTGGCCGGTTGAGACGTTGCGCTACGAGTAAGGTTTAACCGCACGCGTGAATTGGAGAATCTGGATTGGTATTGGCCAGAGTGAGCAAACTGCACAAGTCCTACGCTTTGGGACGAACCAAGGTCAGCGTCCTTCGGGGCGTCAACCTGGAGGTGCGCGAGGGCGAAATGCTGGCGGTGACCGGGGCCAGCGGATGCGGTAAGAGCACGCTGCTGCATATTCTCGGCGCTCTCGACAAGCCGGATCAGGGTACGGTTTCTCTGGCGGGCGAAGACTTGTTTGCCGCGAGCACTTGGCGACGCGATACGATCCGAAATCGCGACGTGGGTTTTGTTTTCCAGTTCTACCATCTGCTGCCCGAGTTCAACGTGCTCGAAAACGTTTTGATGCCCCGGATGGTAGGCACCTCGACTTGGGGATGGATGTCTGCGCGGAGGGAAGCCAAAGCCAAGGCGGCAGAGATTCTTGAATTGGTGGGGCTGCAAGATCGACTAAAGCATCGCCCCAACGAACTGTCGGGCGGTGAGCGTCAGCGGGTGGCGATTGCCCGGGCAATCGTGAACGAACCGCGTTTCTTGCTCGCCGATGAGCCAACCGGTAACTTGGACGCCAAGATGGGAAAGGGCATCATGGAATGCCTCCACGGTCTGAACGAAAAAGGACAGACCATTGTGATCGTCACCCACGATCAGCAGATCGCCGCATTGGCCGACCGACAGGTGCGATTGGTTGATGGCAAAATCGAGTCGTGATCGAAATTCTAGGTTGGAGGACGCAGTGAGCGACACCAATACACCGGCAGGTACCATTGAAAGGGCAAACCTGGATTGGTCCAACCTGACTTTTGGTTACACCCAAACCGACGCCAACATCCGCTACACATTCCGCGACGGTCGCTGGGACGAAGGTGTGCTCACCTCCGACGAAACGCTTCCCATCCATATCGCCGCAACCTGCCTGCACTACGGTCAAGAGTGCTTTGAAGGTGTAAAGGTGTTTGAAACAAAAGACGGCGACGTGGTCGTGTTTCGCATGGATGAGAATGCAAAACGGATGGATTTCACCGCCCGCAAGATCCTCATGCAGCCGCCACCCCACGCCATGTTCATGGAAGCGGTTGAGCGCGTCGTGAATGCCAATCGCCGATTTGTGCCACCCTATGGCACAGGCGCATCGCTCTATGTGCGGCCGCTGTTGATCGGAAGCGGGGCAGAAGTGGGCGTCAAACCAGCCGACGAGTACATGCTTGTCGTGTTTGTTACACCGGTGGGGCCTTACTTCAAGACCGGTTTCAAACCCGTGAAGATGATTGTCGAAGAAGCGGTCGATCGAGCGGCTCCCTTGGGCGTGGGCGACGTCAAAGTCGGTGGGAACTACGCAGCCAGCCTGCGTGCGGGGACGGCTGCCCGCGAGAAGGGTTATGCCGACGTGGTTTATCTCGACGCGAAAGAGCACAAATATATCGACGAATCGGGTCCGGCGAATTTCTTCGCCATCACGAAGGACGGTCAGTACGTCACGCCCAAGAGTGATACGATTCTTCCGTCGATTACGAACAAGTCTCTGGTGACGCTGGCGGATGAGATGGGTTTGCGACCCGAGCGTCGACCGGTAGATATCGAGGAAATCTTCTCGTTTGCCGAGGCAGGTTGCTGCGGGACGGCGGCAGTCATCACACCGATTGGTTCCATCAAATATCGAGACCGCGAGGTCGTGTACTGTCCCGATGGCGAACCGGGCCCCATCTCGACAAGCCTGTACAAAAAATTGACAGCGATCCAACTCGGCGAAGCACCCGACACCCACGGCTGGCTTCACGTCATTTCCCAGTAGCCGTTCTTCTTGTCCGCAGTTACGAGCAACCAAAATCAACGAAGACTCTCTGGCTGGGCGATATCTCAGGCAACAGGTTCTTCATTGCACCATGGGTTCTGCCGATATGCAGTGCGCCGCGGAGGTTTTGGCGTATGGATCGATGGCAAATTCTTGGTGCTTGTTTTGTGGGTGGTCTCGGCGCGCTGACGTTTCTGCGCATCGTCGGAAACGAGGTCGTGGTTAAGAGTCGGGCGATTGAAGCGTTGGCTGAACACGAACGAAGCGAGCGGGAGCGACTCGCAGAACAGGCTGCGCAGAAGCGACTTCAACAGGATTTGGAAAAACAAAAGACCCAGAAAAAGGCCTCAGTCACAACAGGCTGATCGGGCCATCTCATCGACTTTGGCCCGACGGACGACACGATCGTTCTCGCAAGCTTGGCTCCGCCCGTACCCCGTGCATTTCAGTTGACTTGACACCACGGCAGCCCTAGATTGAAGTCGTCGTCCTTGGAAGGAATTCTGCGCGATGGCTGTCCGGACGAGTCGGCGCAGTGGCGGCAGTTCGCGTGCTGACCGCTTCGGCCATTCGCCTTCCTGGTGTGCGAACAGGTATTCCCGCAGCGTCCAGAGGCAATGCTGTGTCCAGAGGTAACGCGGTCCAGAGGTAATGCTAATGACGGGTAACTCGTCTCGATTGGCTAAGATTCAGGCTGCTGCAAATATCGTGGGCGGTTTTACGATCGTCCTCGGATTGGGGGCGGTCGTTCTGGGTGTCTTGCAGCCGTCTGGTTTGGAGGCACCTGGGTTGGGACGCGCGTGGATGGTCCTCGGGGGATGTTTCGGGGTTGCCCTCGGCGTGCTGATGATCGTTCTCACTGCCCTTCAAATCAAGATCGAATCCAACTCCTTTCGACTTTACGATCAGCTTCGCGACATGCACGAGTTGAGCCTGAAGCAGTCTGGATTGCTCGCGCGGATAGCCGAGAATAGCGCCCTGTCCGATTCGGCAAAGTCGCTGGCCAATCGCGAGGAGGAAAGCGATCGATTGCGCGAAGCCATCCGAATCGAAATTCGAGCCGAAAGATGGGATGCGGCGAATCGGCTTGTCACCGAGATGGAAGGCCGCTTCGGTTTCGTCGATGAAGCCGCGATTTTGCGCGTGGAAATCAACGAGGCGTGCGTCGGTACGATGAGAAAGAAATTCGACCAAGCCGCCCAAATGGTCGAGCGTTTGTTCGTCGCCTGCGATTGGGAGAAAGCGGCGGGTGAAATTGATCGACTTCATCAGGCGTTGCCCGACGAGCCACGGGTCACGCGGCTTCGCGAGGCACTGGACGAACGCAAGGAAGCTCGCAAGCAGCAACTCCTTGGCAAATGGCAGAGTGCCGTCGGTCGCAACGATGTGGATGAGGCGATCGGCGTGTTGCGCGATCTGGATGCCTACCTCACGCGCGACGAAGCCCGCAAGCTCGAAGAATCGGCACGCGGTGTATTCAAAGCGAAGCTGCTCCAGTTGGGAATGCAATTTCAGTTTGCCGTCAGCGAACACCGATGGCGCGATGCGCTTGAAGTCGGTGTGCAGATTACCGAGGAGTTCCCCAATTCGCGGATGGCCAAAGAAGTGGCTGAGGCGATGGACGGCCTGCGGACCCGCGCCGGTGCGAGGGACGTAGAGGTGACAACACAGCAGCGGTCTGCCGACACTCCGACCGCATAGTAGCGTGAAGCCAAGTCTTGGTAGGGTCCGCTGTGCGGACCGTCACATGGACAATGGTCAATACCGAGAGATGGTCCGCACAGCGGACCCTACCTCGTTAATAGTGTTCCACCAGGTCGAATCACACCAACAGCGGTCCCACATTCAGTCCTCCGCCCAAGAATTCCACTCTCGCGTTTCGATTCACGAACAGTCAATCGCAGTCACTCTGTCCAATCTGATTGAACGACGCAGGTGCTTTCTCCCTTCATAGGTATGAGAATCGGGCGCTGCATTCCCCGTGGTTCCCGCCCCCGCCAAACCTTCAGCATCGCTGCTTATCGGTCGATATTCCAGTGTCCGGATCATCTGCGCAGGTTGCGAGCCCGAAGAGTGGGTCGATCGGCTCGCATCGCGCCGCGGGAGAGGGGTGGTTCGGCTAGGGAGAGCGTCCTACAGCATTGGGTACCATGTCAGCCGCCAACACCTCCAAGTCCACCGCGCCCAACTCGCCCGTGACGCGGAAGCGATCTGCGCTGCGCCCGGGTCTGCAACTCAAGTTTACATGCCTGGTTGTTGGTCTTGCCTTGGCGATGGGCATGATCGTTGGGAGCGTCACCACCGACTATGCGACGTTGATCGTCGGGCGCATTCAAACCGACCACTGCCGGCAGGAAGCGATGCTTCTGGCCAAGGAGGCAGCGGGCGAATACGAATGGAACGCGGCATCGCTCGAGAAGCTGGCCTCCAAATCGATTCGGGTAGAGTCGCTGTTGTTTGTTTCGTTCCTGGACCTGCAAGGTCGAACCTTGGCTTTGGCGGTCAATCCGCGATTCGAGCGTTCCGATTTTCTGACCGAAGGTTCCACGCCCGGATCGGTTCTGGGGCAGCCCGCCCGCCTTTCGTTCGTGGGAAGTGACGAGTCTTACCTCGATGTCACCCATCCGGTGGAGCGGCAGGAAGTCGAAGGCGGTGGAGATCGCCGGATTCCGCTACCGCCGGACCATCTGCTCGGTTATGTGCGTGTCGGATATTCCTTGCGACAGACGCTTGCGGAAGTGTCGGCTGCCTCTGATTTGCTCAGCGGTATCGCGGTGTTGATCATTTGTCTCACCGTCCCGCTGGCCTACCTGCTCGTCAGCCGCCTGCTCCATCCGCTTGAGGATCTTTCAAAATCGATTTCGAGATTTGCCGATGGCGATCTCACCGCCCGTTGTCATGTTGCTCGCAAGGATGAAATCGGCGAAATCGCCGTCGCCTACAACACGATGGCCGACCGCTTGGAGCAAAAGCACAACGAAATCATCGTACTCAATGCCGACCTGGAAGAACGCGTTCAGGAGCGAACGCGACAACTGCGCGAACTCGCTGCCCGAGATTCACTCACCAGGCTCTACAATCGGCGACATTTCAACGAGGTCTACGAAGGACGGTTCGCCGAGGCCAAGCGCTACGGAACCGCACTGTCCTGCGCGATGATCGATCTCGATGACTTCAAGAAAATCAACGACACACACGGCCACCAACGCGGGGATGATGTACTCGTGTTGACCGCGCGAACGATCATGGACGAGCTTCGATCTTCCGACGTTGCCGCCCGCTATGGGGGCGACGAGTTTATCATCCTCATGCCGCAAGCCGACGCAGAGCAGGCCCGGCAACTCTCGCGCAGAATCATGGACCGATTGGCTGAGGCGATCAGAACGGAGCTTCCGGATTGTCGGCTTGGTGTGAGCATCGGCATTGCGAGCCTCACGGACGTACAGTCGGACAGCCCCGACGATCTCATTCGTCTCACCGACTTGGCGCTGTATGATGCCAAGAAAGAAGGCAAGAACACCATCGTTTGCTGTGCCCAACCGGTCGCCTGAGCAGGCGGCCCACTTCCGTTGCATTCGCCCCTTTTGGCCGGATATTCTCCTCAAATCGACGAATATGCCGGTATACAATGCGCCGGGCTTTCTAATCGCCCCGGTTCGCTGTGTGGGTTACACTTTCACTGGAACGGGTAGGGTCAAAACGGGCGATGCCCGAGCGAGGTGTGTGTGTTTGCGGCTATCGGAAAATTCGTCGGTGCAAAGGTACTCACTGCGGTCCTGATCGTATCCTGCGGGGCGAGCGTGATTTGGTTTTGGAACCACCCGGAACATCTGCAATCGATTTGGGCGGTGCTCAAGGGTGTGCTCGTTTGGATTGGCTTGGTGCTCGTTTTGCCGTGGACTGCCTTCTTTGTCACGGGGTGGGCGGTGAAGCGGGATTCAAACATCGCTGCCGGTTTGCTACTGGGTGGTCTTATCGCGGTGGATGTGTTGCTCGCTCTGTATCTTGCCGGCTGGGGTGTTAGTGGCGCGTTGACTTGGATGGTTCTGCTGCTTGGTTTCCTATCAGCCGCCGTCTATAATTTTTTGGTCTGCGACTTTCAGGCCTCGTTGTTCGAGGACAATTTGTAGGGTCCGCTGTCTGTAGGGTCAACTGTGCGGACCATCCGTTCGGTTCGTGGTGAGCGGACCCTACCATACTGACAAGTCAGCCGCTTCGGTTGGCTTGTCCGAGGCTTGGAGAAAGACGAACCCGTGAATTTGCCAAAACCAAACGATCGAATCAACAACTACCTGCTCGAAGAGATTGTCGGAAACGGCAGCTTTGGGCAGGTGTGGCGTGCTCGCCATCACGTTCTCGATCAGGTGGTTGCGATCAAGGTTTTGACGGACCCGCAATACGTCCGCAACTTTCGGCAGGAAGGGATGGTCGTTCACGGGTTGAGGCATGCAAACATCGTTCGGGCGATGGACATCGATCCGTTTTCCGATCCGCCGTACATGATCATGGAATATGTGGATGGCCCATCGCTTCGCACGGTGATCGACAATCATCCGCAAGGGCTCGAGATCGACACGGTGATTCGCATCATGCGTGGCGCGCTCTCTGGTTTGCAAGCCGCGCACGATGGCGGACTTGTGCATCGCGATGTTAAACCCGCGAACATTCTGTTGCGGCTTGCGGGTAAAGATATTTCGGATGTTCAACCGGGCGACGTGAAGCTGACGGATTTCGGGCTTGGCAAGACGACCAGCGTGACGACTGCGTCACTCGTTCAGTCCGGGAGCCTGATGACCGATCAGGGAAAAAGTATCGCGGGGACACTCGTATATATGTCGCCCGAGCAGAGGGCGGGTAATGAGCTTGATGCACGCAGCGATTTGTATAGTTGCGCCGTCGTCTTGTTTGAATTGCTGACAGGTGCGAGGCCAGCCGGCAGCGATTTGCCAAGCATGATTCGGCCTGAGTGTCCCACATTCTTGGATGACGTTTTCAAGAAAACATACACGCGGTTGGAAGGGCGTTTTGAATCTGCGTCCGTCATGTTGGCTGCTCTTGAGAGCAGTGGCGTCAGGTCGCGAGGTCAGCGTTTGAACCAGACGCAGGGACCCGCGCCACGCAGAATTGGCGCGGCGGTTCCTGCTGCGGCAGGCCGCGTCGGAATGAAATGCCCGAATTGCTCGAGTCCGCTGAAGGGTCTGGACAATTTCTGCATTCAATGTGGTAAGCAGGTCGTGGTCGATGTTCCGCGATGTCAAAGCTGCGACGCTTTTGTAGATCGCGATGACCGGTTCTGTATTTTCTGTGGAGAGGGTTTGTCGCAGCGGAGCCGTGCGTAGAGGGAGGTTGCAGCGTGCATGGACTCATTGCGAGCGTAGGTTTGTCGGCTTCCCTCGGGCTGCTGGCTTTGTTCATGGTGTTCCTCTTCGCTGTGTGCGTCATCGCGCCGGTGGTTGTTGTGGTCGCCTTTGTTTTTCGGGCGGTTGGCGGAGTTTTTCGGGCGGTTTTCGGAGCGCCCCGTCCCCATGTGGAGAAGCGGCCTCGACGTAGGTTCGATCAGCGTCAACCGTTCGCCCGAGGTGGGGCTCGAAGAAAGTGCAGCAACGCACTGTGTAAGTATGAGAATTACCTGTCCGCGGTTTACTGCGGCCGATGTGGAGGGCGTCTTACAAGGCGTTGAGATTCGTAGGGTGGGCTGTGCCCACCGCAATTCTGAGGCGGCGCAGTTGCAAGACTGCGTAGTTTCAAGACTGCAAGATGGTGGGCATGGCCCACCCTACTACGGATTTCGCGCGTGAGGAGCAATATGGGCTTTCAAACACTCATCGCCAGTGATCGCGTCTCGATGGCGGTCGGGATCATTTTTGTACTCGGGATGTTGTTCGTTGTTGTTTGTGTGGTTGCGTTGGTGTTCAAGGTCTTGGGCTCGATACTTCTTGCGTTGTTTGGTGGATCGCGGCCCGCTGTGGAAAGGCGTCCACGGCGTCGAGTTAATTATCGTGCTCCATTTTCACGCGGTGGTTCTCGGAGAAGGTGTAACAGTGAACGCTGTGGACATGAAAACGTTTCGTCGGCAGTCTATTGTGGTCGATGTGGCGAGCGGCTCTAGTGATGTTTACGGAGAACGTTGTAAGGTGCGGACCGGCTGCACCGCTTTGCATTTATTGATTCGGTGCGTCCGGGACGCACCCTACCGAGGATGTCGCGCCGAATGCACAATCGGGTTCGTTGATTCGGTCTCAGAGCATTGATCAGGAACGGGAATTGCCAATGGCCAAACTAAGCGACGAAGCCGGGGAGGCGCTGAAGATTGAAAACCAGTTCCTCAGCGGTGTCGTTGCCAACATCGAGGAGGCCAAGGGGCGGCACCTGCGGGGCAGCATTTGGCAGACGGTGGAGCAGGACGACAGCGATGCACTGCGGGCGGTCATGGCGTCGCGGCGAATGTACGATCGCAAGCTGCTCAAGCAGTTGCCGCAAAATCGCCGCGTCCGGGTCAACGGTTACGACCGAAAGCTCTTCTTTTGGAAGAAGCAAACGGGCTCGGTCATCGCGTCGGTCATCTCCCGGTTCGAGGATTTGTTTGACGATGCGGGCGAATCGAAACCGATCACGCTGAACGAGTTGACCGAGCACGTTAGAGACATTGCTGGTGACACCAAGGTTCGATCGGTCGTCGGCGTCTGTTCAACACGCGGGTTTACCGACGAAGCGAGACAGGCGCGATTGGAATATCCGAATATCGATCTCGTACTCGTCGAACCGTCAAAGGGCGGGGGATGGCGGGTGACGGCTGACGATGGCGTACCCGAATTTGTTCGCGGTATGTTCGATCCGGAAGATGTCGATCAGAAGTTGAATCGGGTGAAGGAGGAAGTTGGGCGTCGTGGAACGGATCTATTGACGGGCGGGCTCGCAGCCGATCGAATCGCCGAGGATGTGGGCTTACCGGTTGAGTTTGTGAATCGTGCCCTCGATCGAATTGCGAAAGCCGACCCCGAATTGCGCGTTTCAAAATCAAAGGCAGGCCGATTGCTGTACCGGGGTGCAGCCGTGGTAACAACGGAGAAATCGTCCATGAGTTTTGTGGATCGAATCAAAGAAATGTTCTCGAAGGAGGGCGACGAAGTCAGCAAAATCAACATGCTGTCGGAACGTCGTGCCGCCCTCGCACAAAGGCGAAACCGGTTGTACGAGGAAATCGCCCAACTCGAAGAAAAAGAAGCCGATCTGCTCAAACAGGGACGCGAGAATAAGTCACCGGTGGTGCGCCGGCGGGTCGTGGCGCAAATTGCCCAACTGCGAAAAGACATAGGCCGGCAGAATACCACCGCGAATATGTTGAACCAGCAGATCAACATCATCAGCACCGATGTACACAACCTCACGTTGATCCAGCAAGGCGAAGCGGCATCGCTACCGGATACGCACGAGTTGACCGAAAACGCAGTCCGCGCCGAAGAAATGCTTGAAACGTTGAAAGGCGATGCGGACCTTGTGTCCAGTTTGGAAACCGGTGTTGGCGAAGTGCTGACCAGTCAGGAGGAGGTCGACATCTTAGCCGAGTTGGATGCAGTCGAGCAAACGGAGTCCGCAGCGCCGGAGAAGGCCAAACGTCAAGCGTCGTCGGCGGGTGCGGCTGACGATGTGCTGTTCGATCCGCCCGTGGCCAATCCGCCAATACCCAATCCGCCAATACCCAATCCGACAGGGCCAAAATCAGGCCAGCGCGACCAAGCCGATCCGGAGGCGAGTTAGCCCATGTCTCTGATGGATTGGCTGGTGAAACGAAAGAAACCGCTCTCGAAGATGACGCGTTCCGAGCTGCGCCGTCAGGAGTTGCTGCTGGAAAAGGATCGCACGCAACTGGTCAACAAGACCATCAAACTCGCCCGCCAGAAGCAGGAACTGTTTGAAAAGGGCGCGGGCGAAAAAGTGCCCGAGGTTCGGCGGATGATGGCTCAGGAGTTTGAACTCAAGACCAGCGAGCAGTTGATGCTGTCGAGGCAGTTGAACATTCGCAGCAAAGAGATGATGACCGTTTCGCGTTTGCGGATGATGCGCGAAAACGCCGACCGCGCCGAACAAGCCGGCGGTCGCCTGGGTTTGATCAGCGAGAAAGACATTTTGCGCTTGGGCAAGATGATCGAAAACGATTCGATCAGGAGCGAGATTTATCAGGAACGCCTCGACGACGTGTTGAAGATGGGGCGAGACGTCGACGAAGGGTCGGCTGCCCTGTCGGAATCGGGCCAAACGGTGATGGATGTCTGGGATCAAATGGATCGCGGGGCGATCGAGGATTCATCCGAGGCATTCGATGAAGCGGACCGCCGCGTCCGTGAACAGCAAAACGCGGCAACGGAGTAATTCGATTATGGCATCAGACTATCCATTGAGAAGAAGCCGGCGCGATGTGCAAATTGCCGGTGTGTGCGGCGGATTGGCAGAGTTCTTTGGGCTGGACGTCACGACGGTGCGGGTCGTGTATGTTCTCGCATCGATTTTCACCGCATTCGCCGGTGTGCTTATTTACATTATTCTGTGGATGATTATTCCAGAACGCGAGTACGACTAGTGGGACTGTTCAAATCCAACGAAGAGCGACGCATCGAGCGCGATATCAAGGTTCGCCAGGGTGTCCGTCGAATCGAAAAAGCCATTCGCGAACAGGGCAAGTTCACCGACGAGTTCGTCAAGAACGCCCGACGCGCGAAAGAAATCGGCGACATGGGGCAGTATCGGTTTATCCGCAACTCGCTCAAGAAGACTGCGGCGATGAAGCGCGTGCTCGAACGGCAACTGCTTAGCGTCAAGAATGCGTTGATCGTCAAGCGGCAGGCTGAGGCGTCCGCAGACTTCGCTGGCGCGATGGGGATGATGGCCACGGAAATCAGCAAGCTCTTTGGCGAAACCGATCTGGTGAAAACGCAGGCGGATTGGGAAAAAGCGATGGTGCAGTCGCAGACCATGGAGGAGCGCATGGGCATGTTCCTCGACACCATCGAAGACGTCGCCGCGCAGGATGTCGAAATGACGTCAGCCGACACCATCAGCGACGAAGAAATCGATCGCATGATCGACGCCGAAAACGAAGCGGAACATCAAAAGGAAATGGGCAAACTCGCCGGCCTGCGTGCTGAAATCGACGCTCTAAAAGGCAGAAGCGAAAAGCAGAAGTAACTACTACCATGGGCGTATCGTACTCCACATTCGAGCGGTTAAAGAGCAAGGGCGTCACCGCCTACAAGAAGGGTGACTACGCTGCCGCAGGAACGTACCTGACCGAAGCGGCAACGTGCATGGTCGAATTGGCAGAGGCCAGCGACGCTCCGGAAATGCGCCGTCAGCGCGAAGAGGTGGCTGCAGAACTGATCGACTTGGCGAAGGATTGCAAACGGTTCGAGTCGTCGCCCAAAGGCGATCGCCCGCGATTGCGTGATCGGGAGGATGACGACGGCGGTAAGGATGCGTCGGATTGGATCGTTCGCGACAAGCCCGACATCGGCTTCGACGACATCGCCGGGTTGGAGGACATCAAAGAAGAAATCCGCCTCAAGATGATTTACCCGTTCAGCCATCCGGAGTTGGCAGCGAAGTATGGCATCGATGTGGGTGGTGGGGTGTTGCTCTATGGCCCACCGGGAACCGGAAAAACCATGATGGCCAAAGCCATCGCCAAGGAAATTGACTCGACGTTTTTTGTCATCAGTCCGGCGCAGGTTCTTTCGAAATGGGTGGGAGAAGCCGAGCAGAACATTCGCAAACTTTTTCAGACGGCGAAGAACGAAACGCGGTCGGTTATTTTCATCGACGAAATCGAAGCGCTCGTTCCCAGGCGAAAGTCGTCTGGCTCGACGGTGATGGCCCGCGTGGTTCCGCAAATTTTGCAGGAGTTGGAAGGGTTCGACCGGTCCGGAGATCGCGCGCTGCTGTTTGTCGGTGCGACGAACAAGCCGTGGTTGCTTGATGAGGCCATGCTTCGACCCGGACGATTCGACACGCTGGTTTATGTCGGTCTGCCCGATGCCCCGGCTCGGTATAAGCTGTTGGAGATTCATATGGGCGACCGACCCGTCGCGGACGACATCGACCTGGG
>JAADIU010000127.1 GCA_013151185.1 Planctomycetota bacterium | reverse complement strand
GTGCTGTAATACGCGTTGCCCTCGTCTTCGTATTTGTCCAAAATGGGCTGCATGAATTCCGCCTGCTGTTTCGCGTCGAGCAGCGCCTCACCGCGCGCTTCTAACTGATCCTGCTTCACCGTCAGGAGCACGTTCGCAGCTTGTTCGCCGCCCATGACACTGATGCGTGCATTGGGCCACATCCACAATTGCCGCGGACCATACGCCCTGCCACACATGCCATAATTGCCCGCCCCATACGAACCGCCGATGACAACGGTGAACTTCGGCACACACGCATTGGCGACCGCAGCCACCATCTTCGCGCCGTTCTTGGCAATTCCGCCCGCTTCAAAACGCTGCCCCACCATGAACCCGGTGATGTTCTGCAAGAAAACCAGAGGCGTTTTCCGCTGATTGCAAAGTTCAATAAAGTGTGTGGCCTTCAGCGCGCTTTCAGAAAAGAGAACCCCATTGTTCGCAAGAATGCCAACCGGATATCCCCAGACGTGCGCAAAACCCGCCACGAGCGATTCACCGTAGAGCGCCTTGAATTCATGGAATCGGCTACCATCTACGATGCGCGCAATCACTTCGCGAACGTCGTATGGCTTGCGAATGTCCTTCTGAATGACGCCATAGATTTCACTGGCGTCGTACTTTGGTTCTTCAACGGGCACCGTCCGCAGCGAAGTCTTGCGCTGCATCCCCAGATGACGAACAATATGCCGCGTGATCGCCAGCGCATCTTCATCGTTGTGGGCAATATGATCCGCAACACCCGAAGTCCGGCAATGAACGTCTGCACCGCCAAGGTCTTCTGACGAAACCACTTCACCCGTAGCCGCTTTGACCAGGGGCGGACCTGCCAAAAAAATCGTGCCCTGCCCTTTCACGATGACGGCTTCGTCGCTCATCGCAGGAACATACGCCCCACCCGCCGTACACGAACCCATCACCACAGCAATCTGCGATATCCCCTTCGCCGACATCTGCGCTTGATTGAAAAAGATGCGCCCGAAATGCTCCTTGTCCGGAAACACCTCCGACTGAAGCGGTAGAAACGCACCACCTGAATCGACGAGATAGATGCAGGGCAGGTGATTTTCCAGGGCAATCTCCTGAGCCCGCAGGTGCTTCTTGACGGTGATCGGAAAATACGTTCCACCCTTGACCGTCGCATCGTTGGCAACCACAACACACTCGCGCCCCTCGACGCATCCGATGCCCGTCACGATTCCGGCACTCGGAGCGCTGCCGTCATACATGCCATCTGCGGCGAGGCTGCTGAATTCCAGAAACGGCGTCTCCGGGTCGGTCAGTAAATCGATCCGATCGCGCGCCAACAGCTTGCCACGTTTGCGATGTTTCGTAGCCGACTTCTCACCACCGCCTTGTTTCGCAGTCGCAAGCCTCTCCCGCAATTGCGAAACGAGAGACGCAAGATGGGCTTGGTTCTCGGCGAAAGCAGGGGATGAAATATCAATCGAAGTTGAAAGGACGTCCATGTCGGGTGCGCTATCCTCAATTTGGGGGCCACAATTCGGGCCAAGCCAGTAAACCCACAACCGGCAAGAATCTAGCCGTTTCTCAGCTACGGCGACAGTCCGATCCTTCTCCAGCGTACCACCGCAAGGATCAAAACTGCTATGATCAACCGATGGACGACGCCCTGCCAACCCGCTGGACCGAGTTGAGCGAACTGCCAGGCCACCCGGAGATGTCGCTGTTTCCCGACCGTGAAGCAAAGATCAACAACCGCGACGTCCCGCACGGGAAAGAAAACCTTAGCTGCCCCAGGTGTCGCTACGACCTCACCGGAATCCCGGCAGTATACTGTCCCGAATGCGGCATTGAACTGTCCTATGAACCTATCACCGTGTTCGCTGCCGCCGAGCAGTCGCTTGTCTGGGCCGCTGGAATGGTGCTCGACCAGCACGAAATCTCCAACCTGATCGTGAGCGGCAGCTTTGATCCCGTGTTGGGCACCTTCACCCGAAGGCAGAGCCTGCCACACATCATGGTTCCGTTCAAGTTCTACCACGAAGCCGCACAAATCCTCGACGGTGAGTTTAGCCGTCGCGAATTCAAGAGTGGCGAAAAACCACCGCAGACGGGTGCACTGCCCGATTGGTCCTGCACGAGCTGCACCGAGGAAAATCCCGAATCATTCGAGGTCTGCTGGAGCTGCGGCTTACAACGTGACAAATCCTCCGGTTGACGCCCCACCCGAAGAAACCACGCGCGTCTTACGCTGCGTTAAAAGACCCAAGCCCTATAACCCACGGGCCAATATCGAAAGTAACGACGAACAATCACACTGGACGCGATTGTCTCATGAAGTAAACTATACTTCTAGGCATAAAAACTCTTCTGCGTTGATATGTTTCCCGATCAACATGCGGGCCGCCGATTCGAAAGGGCGGAAACGGTGACATCCATTGACCGATCCACACGACCCACAGCAGCTTGAAGCGCTAAGCGACGAGATTTTTGACCTGACGAACATCATCGCGCGCGCCCGGGCACAGTCACGCGGCAACAAGGACGTCGAAACCCTCACCGAAACCGAAAACATCACGCTGGACCTGCTCCGCAAGGCCCCAGTGATGACGGTCGGAGAGATCCAGAAAGCAGTCGGCGTGCTGCCCGCGCAAATGTCGCGCATCGTTCGCTCACTCGAAGACAAAAACGGCGCGGCTTACATCGAATGCAAAATCAACGCCAAAGATCGCCGCATGATCGATGTATCAATCACCCCAAAAGGCCGCAAAGCGCTCGAAGCCTATCGAAAAGCCCGCATGGCCATGATCACCACAATCCTGTCTGTCCTTGACCACGATGAATGCGACGAGTTCATGCGAATTCTCCGAAAAATGCGTGATCATATCTCTAAACTAAGTTCTAATAAATAGTTACATCAAAACCAAGGCCCCGATGTACTCGCTAGGAATGTGCGATCTTGTAATATTATAAACAACTGTGAACTATTCCTTGACAATCACTATACATATTGTATGATTGTTGTGCCGGGGAGAGGCAGTTGCCCTCCTGGCGGCCAACGGACTGGCGAACTGGCAGACGAAGCGACTAAGGAGAATCGAAATGATCAACACGAACGAAATGATCAGCACGAAATGGTCCATCGGAGCGGCTTGTGCGGTTTTGACCAGTTGGGGAGTATTCGCCCCCGCATCGGCTCAGGCCCAACATCACGGCTATGGCCATCCCGTGGTTAGCTATGTTCAATACCAGCACCCGGTTGCAGTGGTCCGCCCGGTCCCGGTATATGTACCGCAACCTGTGTACGTCCAGCGTCCGGTCTATGTCGAAACACCCGTCTATGTGACTCGGCCACACCGCTCGAGGTCGTTCAACCTGAGCCTGAACTTGGGAGGGCACGGATACCGCGCCTACGACGGTGGACGACACGGTTATCGACGCAGCCAGGGACACCGCTCGCGTCGGAGTTACGATCGCGGCCACGGTCGATCGGGACGCGATCACGGTTCCCGCCGGCGACATTCGCGAAGTAGTCGCAGGCGTCACCGGTAGGTCAGTGCAACAGCACTGAGATTTCCACAAGTGGCAGCCGCGCTCTCGAAGCGCGATTCGGGCGAGGATCATATCCTCGTCCTTTTTTTTGCGCGGATCGACCGAGTCCACAGCACCATTACTGCTTGACGACTCAACGGGCGAATCTATCCTTTGCGTTGTAGACCGATCACCCGCAAGCGAAACCGGAGCGCTACAAATGTCCGCATTCAACCTCGAAGACTACGGCATCAATGTCAAAAACGTTTTTCGCAACTTAAGTCCGCCGCGACTCTACGAAGAAGCACTTCGGTACGAGGAAGGCTCCAGCATTTCTGCGAGCGGAGCCATCATTGCGTACTCCGGAAAAAAAACGGGACGATCACCCAAAGACAAACGCGTCGTCCGAAATCCAGAATCGGAAAACGATGTGTGGTGGGGTCCGATCAACATCGAACTGGACCCGAACGCGTTTGATGCAAACCTCGAACGGGCGCGCGATTATCTCAACATGCATGAACGCCTCTACTGCGTCGATGCGTTTGCCGGCTGGGACCCGAAACATCGCATCAAGGTCCGCGTCATCTGCGCGCGCGCCTACCACGCACTCTTCATGCACATCATGCTGATCCGTCCGACAGCCGATGAGTTGGCGTCGTACGGTGAGCCCGAGTACGTCATTTACAACGCAGGTCAGTTCTCCGCGAACACGCACACACCCGGTATGACATCAAAGACGAGCATCGACCTTTGCTTTGAGACGGGCGAAATTGTCATCCTCGGAAGCGAGTACGCCGGCGAAATGAAAAAGGGCGTGTTCACGGTGATGAACTATCTGATGCCGAAGAAAGGCATCCTCTCGATGCACTGCTCTGCAACCACCGACGACAAGACCGGAAAGTCCTCTGTGCTCTTTGGGCTGAGCGGCACGGGCAAAACGACATTGTCTGCCGATCCCCATCGAAAGTTGATTGGCGACGATGAACATTGCTGGACGGAAAACGGAATCTTCAACATCGAGGGGGGCTGCTACGCAAAGGCCATCAATCTGTCGGCAGAGTCTGAGCCCGAAATTTATCAGGCACTGCGCTATGGTTCGGTTCTCGAAAACGTGGTCTTCGACAAAGCCACACGCGAAGTCGATTTCGCGGATATCAGCATCACGGAAAATACGCGCGGTGCGTACCCGATTGATTACATCTCCAACGCCAAAATCCCCTGCGTCGCGGGTCATCCAAGCGATGCCATCTTTTTGACATGCGATGCGTTTGGCGTCCTTCCGCCGGTGAGCAAACTCACGTCTGAACAGGCCATGTACCATTTCATCAGCGGATACACCGCCAAAGTCGCGGGGACCGAAGTTGGCGTCACCGAACCGTCAGCCACGTTTTCCGCGTGTTTCGGGGCACCGTTTCTGGTGTGGCATCCCGGAAAATACGCCGAACTCTTAGCCGAGAAAATCAAGAAACACTCAGCACACGTCTGGCTCGTCAACACCGGTTGGAGCGGTGGTGCGTATGGCGTGGGCAAACGAATGAAACTGTCCTACACGCGATCGATCATCGATGGCATCCACTCGGGCGCGCTCACAAAGGCCCCAACGCAACGCGACCCGATTTTCGGTTTTGACGTGATCATGCAGTGCCCGGATGTTCCACCCGAAGTGCTCATCCCAATAAACACATGGGCCGACAAGGATGCGTTTGAAAAAACGGCAAAGAAACTCGCCAATTTGTTCATCGAGAATTTCAAACAATATGAGGACGGTGTAAGCCAATCCGTTCGAGATGCAGGCCCTGCGATTTGAATTCGGCGTCTTGCTCGACACAACAATGGTGAACAATTGGCCAGCAACGCGGGTGGTGGAGGCTGGCAGTCTGGCAGCCGGCGAGATGGCGGCTAAGAACCGACTGCTTCTTTGATATGGCTTTCAAGGCACTCGACCACCTCAGCCAGCGTCATCGACGTGGTGTCAATACGGATCGACTGACCGGGTTCGAGCAGCGGTGCCCACTGCTGGCAATCGTTCGCATCGCGGGCGCTTAGATTCTCGCGCACTTCATCCAGCGAAACATCCTCACCGTCGGCAAGCAATTCCTGATATCGCCGCTCCGCACGTTTATCGATATCTGCATCAACGACAAAACGCACATCGGCAAGATCCTTAAACACGACGCTGCCCTGATCGCGCCCCTCCGTCACGAACGATCCCAACTTTCGCCCGATCGCCCGCTGTTTGCCAACCAGAATCTCACGAATTTGCTGAATGCGGGCGATGGGTGAAGTCGTTTGACTGACGGCCATCGTCCGGATCGCTTCGCTGACGTCATGACCATTGGCCTGGACGCGGGTGTGCGTCGGGCCGCAATCCAGCCACAACTCAGCCTCTTCCGTCAGCCGAACAAGCGCTTCCTGGTCGGTCGTGGGAATACCGGCTTCGATCGCTAGGTGGGCGATTGCGCGGTACATCGCCCCCGTATCGAGATACGGAATTTCAAGGTGTGCCGCCAATTTGCGAGCAGCCGTAGATTTGCCGGAGCCAGCCGGTCCATCGATGGTGATGATCATTTGGACTTCGATTGTAAGTGCATTTCAATCGCAATCAAGCGCACGAAAATACCCGTTCAAGACGCTGATGATGATGATCTGATGCGGACGGGTCCCGCCCCGCTGACGCACTGGCACGTCGGGCTACACACACACCAAGGTGTCTAAGTTCTTTGCCACCAATATACTATGAAGTGTTTTTCGTTGACCCGCGATGCCTTGAATCATAAACTCGAATGGGTGTGTGGGGTTTGACCGTCCGCCGGACTCACCATCTCCAGCCACGGCGCACAAATCGAATTCAGGCAGAGCATCGAAATCCGATGAACAATGCCATCGTTGCAATTTGTCCTTCGTGCTCGCAGAAGTACCGCGTGCCCAAGTCCAACGTCGGCATGCGCGCACGCTGCAAAGGCTGTGGCCAACCGTTCAAAATTCTCGACGAGCCCCCCATCGACGACGAAACCATTTTCGGCTGGGTCACCGAGGACGACCCACTCAGCAGCAGCGTGCTCGGTGGGACGGGTCTCTTCGGTCAGACGTTTCACGAATCGACGCATGTGCCCGTCAACAATCGCTGGGTTCATCCCGCCCCGCCCGATCTGCCACGGGTTGACTTCACCGGCTTCGATGATGAGGGCGCCCACTTCACCTTCTCATCGCGCCTGCTCTCCGATCGCGATCTTCGATGTTCGTTCCCCCATCGCTGCGCGCAATGCCTGATTCGTGACCAACTGGAAATGCACCTGATCGTCTGGCGGGAAAAGGTTCCGGGGCGCGACGCCGCAATGATCAACGAAACCGAAACCCGAACGCATCGCAAACTCGATGAACTGATGAAAGCGCACGAACTCAACTGGTTCGATGCGCTCGAGCCCATCGAAACGATGCCGGCACCATTCAAACTTCCATTCGCATATTGCACATGCCCACATTGCAGTGTCATCGGTGCCGTGCGAGGAAGGGTGCATCAGCACGGCAATCAGGAAACATGCGAAGTCATCGTCGCCCATCCATCGATCGCGCTTGATTTCTACCGCAACAACGGCGGGCGAAACACCCCTGGCTACAAGCGTCTTCTCGTCGCAAGCCGACAAAGGCGCGACAATCAGTGGAAGTCACTCGCGGTGGGCGTCCGCATCAAACTGGGTGAATGGTTCAAGCCAGCCGGGGGAGAAAACTTCCTGGGCTACTACGCCGATCGCGATTTCGACCAATCCGACCGGGGAATGGCAGGCGTGGTGCTCACCGACAAGCGACTCGTCTATAAGAAGTATGCCGCCCTGCGAGAATACTGCCTCGATCAACAGGGCATCCTCGAAATCGAAGCCACCCCATCCATCGCCAACATCGACATCCATCAGAACGAACTGAAAGTATCAACCCTCGCCACAACCCCGCTCGCAGCCAGCAGCCTCGCCCGAACCCTCTCCGGCATGAGCAACGCCTGGAAAATAAACGTCGAAACACGGCGATAAGTCACTCTTCAGACAGGTCCATGCGTAGGGTGCGGCCCGGCCGCACCGTCTTGCGTATATCCATTCGGTGCGTCCGGGACGCACCCTACCGCTGTTGAATGTTGTCCCGATAGGCTGAATCACACCACTGGCGGGTGCCCCATCCTTGAGCGCAGCGGAAGGGTGGGGGACTGACGGGATACATGGGGATCAAGAACGCTCTTGAGGGCGGGGCTACACCGTGGAGGCGGCACCTTTTTTGCTCGGAGTTTTCTTTGCGGTTTTCTTCTTGACCGTGCTTTTTTTCTTCGCGGTGGTTTTCTTCTTGGTCGCTTTTTTTGCAGTCGCCTTCTTGCGTTTGGCGGGGGCTGCTTTCTTTGCGCGCGGATCCTTGCCTTGATCGCGCATTTTTTGTTCGCGTGCGGCGATCAATTCTAGCCCTTGCTCAAGCGTGACCGACGCCGGATCGCGTCCCTTGGGGATGGTCGCGTTGACGACGCCATCGGTGACGTATGGGCCGAAGCGGCCATTCTTGACTTTGACTTCTGCATCGCTATCGGGATGCTTGCCAAGTTCTGCAATGACTGCCGACCCCCGCGCGCCTCGCCCGCCCTTTTTGGGTTGCTTGAATATTTCGAGGGCCTCAGCCAATGTGATGCCAGCCAACTGCTCGTGATTCTCAAGGCTGCGGGTATCGGTGCCCATTTTCATGTAGGGACCGAACTTGCCGTCCTGCGCCAAGATCACCTCACCCGATTCCGGATGGGCACCCACCTCGCGCGGATACGACAACAACATCGTCGCTTCTTCAAGCGTCACCGTTTCGATAGACATCGTCGGCCAAAGGCTGGCCATCTTGGGTTTGGAACCCTTTTTGATATTGCCCTTCGGCGTCCGTTCCGGATCACCCAACTGAACATACGGACCGAACCGCCCCGTCTTGATATAGATGGGCTGATTCGTTTCGGGATGCTGACCCAACACCCGATCACCCAAAGCCGCTTGTGCCAGCAACTCCTCAGCGCGCTCAAGCGTGAGTTCATCCGGAGGAATATCCTCGGGCACGCTGGCACGCTGATCCTCATCACCGACCTGAACATACGGTCCATATCGCCCGACCCGTGCAAAAACCTCTCCACCGTCGGCATTGGTTCCCAGCTTGATCGAGCAGATCGAACGGGCGTCGATTTCTTCCCACCCGGAACCGATCAGTTCTTTCAAACCGATGTTCGCGACATGGTCACCATTCTTCTCGGCTTTGGGATCGCCAAAGTAGAAGTCGTGCAACCACGGGCCCGCTTGCTTGTCACCGTTGGCGATCGCATCGAGACCGTCTTCCATCCTCGCGGTGAAACTGTAGTCCACCAAATCGGGAAGGTGGGTTTCCAACAGATTCACCACCGCAAACGCGGTAAACGTCGGAACCAGTGCGGTGCCTTTCTTCCAGACATAACCCCGGTCCTGAATGGTTTGAATGATGCTCGCATAAGTTGAAGGGCGGCCAATCCCGCGCTCTTCCAACTCGCGAACCAACGAAGCTTCGGTAAACCGAGCCGGCGGATTCGTGGTGTGACCCGCGGCTTGGACTTCCTTCACGCCCAGTTGATCGCCCACTGCAAGCGGCGGAAGAATGGTTTCCTGATCTTCAAGTTTCGCATCCGGATCGTCTGATCCTTCGACATAAGCCCGAAGAAACCCGGGAAACTGAATGACTTTTCCGGAAGTCGTAAAGACGGCTTGCCCGTCATCTCCACCATCTGCAAAAATCCGCACATTGGTGCGGACACCCTTCGCATCATTCATCTGCGATGCAACGGTTCGCTTCCAGATCAACTCGTATAGTTTCCATGTGTCGCTATCGAGTTCACTCTTCAAGCTTTGCGGGGTTCGGAAAGCGTCGCCCGTCGGACGAATCGCCTCGTGTGCTTCCTGGGCGTTCTTACTTTTTCGTTTGTATGTGCGCGGAGCGCTCGGCAAATAGTCGGCTCCGTACAACTCTCCGATTTGCGTGCGCGCTGCATTGACCGCCTGATCGGAAAGGTGCGTCGAGTCGGTTCGCATGTAACTGATGTAACCGTTCTCGTACAAATTCTGCGCCAAACGCATGGTGCGCTGCGCACCAAACCGCAGTTTTCGAGCGGATTCCTGTTGCAGGGACGAGGTGATAAACGGTGCGTATGGCTTGTTGGTAAACGGTTTCTCCGTCACCGCGCCCACTTCAAACGCGCCTTGCCCAAGACGCTCCGCCAAAGCAGTTGCGGAAGTTTCATCGAGAAGTCGAACGGCTCCGGCGTCTTTCAGCTTGCCGGTGCTCTCATCGAAATCCTTTCCGATAGCGACACGCGAACCGCCCAACTCAACCAACCGAGCCGGAAGCTCAGACTTCTGCGCAATCAGCTTGGCTTCGATGTCCCAATAGCTCGAACGAACAAAACGCATGCGCGCCCGTTCGCGATTCACAATCAAACGCGTCGAAACCGATTGCACTCTGCCTGCCGACAAACGCGGTTTCACTTTGCGCCACAACACAGGCGACACTTCATATCCAAACAACCGATCGAGAATCCGGCGCGACTCCTGCGCGCTCACCAAACGACGGTCGATATCACGCGTCTTGTGAAGGGCCTGCGTGATCGCAGTCTTGGTGATCTCATCGAAAACCATCCGCTTGACCGGGACCTTCGGGTTGAGCACCTCCTGCAAGTGCCAAGCGATCGCCTCGCCCTCGCGATCCTCATCCGTCGCCAGATACAATTCATCAACCGACTTCAGCGCCTTGCGAAGCTTGGCCACCTGAGCCTTCTTGCTCTGGGGAATGATGTAGAGCGGCTCGAATTCTTTATCCACATTCACACCGAGACGCGACCATGATTCCTTCTTATAAGCTTCAGGAACCTCTGCTGCGTTTCCGGGCAAATCGCGGATGTGCCCAATGGACGACTCCACCTCGAAGCCACTCCCAAGGTACTTGGAAATGGTCTTGGCTTTTGCCGGTGACTCAACGATAACCAGTGCTTTGCTCATAGGGGCGAACAGAAAAGCGGAAGATAGGGTCCTTTGTCAAGGCGATGTGTTTCAAAACCCGCGTCTTGAAACCATGATCAAACAACGTAAACTATTGCCATAAATAAAATTACGCAGAATATAATTCTTCTGCGAGATTTTCACAAGCAGGCCGTTTTAGCCGCTAAGCCGTCCCGCCGAAGCGGTTCGGGGCGAAAGTGGCGAAGCCCGCACGAAGCCCCACAAGGAGCCGGGGCCTCAAGAATGCACGTCGTCAACCAGCCACCCTTGTTGCGTCGTATCGTCCACATGGTGGATTTGGAATTAGGAAAAAGTACAAGGACCGGCGCAAAGCCATCTGGGACAACCCACGGGCAAACACAACTGGGAATTTCGGCACTGAGAACTTCGGGGTGCTGGTGAGTTGCAACGATCAAAATATAATGCGGGGCTGGGCAGAGGGCGGAAAGAGAAAAATCAAACCAAGTGAAGCAAACGCAAACGCGGCTCGCATCAGCCACCGATGCCAATGCATCTGAGTCAAGGAAGCGGTGACGACAGCATGTGGGACCTCAAACATATTCGCAACTTTGCCATCATCGCCCATATCGATCATGGCAAAAGCACGCTTGCAGACCGCCTCATGGAACACACGGGTGCCGTCAGCAAGCGCGAGCTCAAAGCGCAAATGCTCGACGACATGGACCTCGAGCGCGAGATGGGTATCACCATCAAAGCCAACCGCTGCTCGATGACCTACAAATTCGAGGGGCAGGAATACCTGCTCAATCTGCTCGACACACCCGGCCACGTCGACTTCCATTACGAAGTATCGCGAGCGCTCACCGCGTGTGAAGGCGTGCTTCTGCTTGTCGATGCGTCGCAGGGTGTGCAGGCGCAAACCGTCGCCAATGCCTACCTCGCAGTGGAAGCCGCCACCGAAATCATCCCCGTGGTCAACAAGATCGATCTACCCGGCGCTCTGCCCGAAGACTGTGCCCTCGAGTTGGAACACGTCCTCGGTATACCTGCGGAAGACGCGATCTTTACTTCCGCGAAAACCGGCCAGGGCGTTGAGGAGCTTTTCGAGGCCATCATCAAAAAAATGCCTCCACCCGAGAAAGATCCCGACAGCCAACTCCGGGCGTTGGTCTACGATGCCAAGAACGACGTGCACCGAGGCGTCATCAGCCACATTCGCGTCTTCGGCGGAAGCATGAAGCGCGGCGACAAAATGCGCTTCGTTGCCGCTGGCTCAGAACGCATCATCACCGAGGTGGGTAAGTTCACACCAAAACCCGTCGCCGTCGATCAACTTTCATCGGGCGAAGTGGGATACTTCCTCGCCAGCATCAAGACCATCGCAGATGTCAACATTGGCGACACCGTCACCCTCGCGCACGACCCGACCGACAGGCCCCTGCCCGGATACCAAGCCCCTCAGCAAATGGTCTTCTGCGACTTCTTTCCCGGACCGGGTACCGAAACACCGGAACTGCGTGACGCATTTGAAAAACTATGGCTCAACGACAGCTCATTCACCTACGAAAAAACTTCGTCCGACGCATTGGGCATTGGTTTTCGTTGTGGTTTTCTCGGCTTGCTTCACATGAAAATTATTCAGGAGCGGCTTGAGCGCGAAAGCGATGTCAACATCGTACAAACCGCCCCGACCGTCACCTACGAAGTCGAACTCAAAGACGGTTCAGTGATGCAGATCCAATCGCCCAGCGAACTTCCGGATATGTCGATCGTTCAGGAAATCCGCGAGCCGATCTGCAAAGCCTCTGTCATCGTCCCCGCTGAATATATAGGCGACGTGCTCAAACTATCACTCGAACGGCGCGGCACCCACAAGAAAACGGAATACCTATCAACCACCCGCGTCATGCTCAACTTTGAATTCCCGCTGGGTGAAATCATCTACGACTACTACGACAGACTAAAAAGCGCCACCCGTGGCTACGGGACTGCCGACTACGACGTCACCGGTTTCAAAGCCGACAAACTTGCGAAACTCGACATCCTGGTCAACGGGATGGCCGTCGATGCACTGAGCGTCATCGTTCACCGGGACAAAGCCGCCAACCGAGGACGACGTTTGATCCAACGCCTAAAGAAAGAAATTTCCCGCCACCAATTCGAGATCCCACTGCAAGCCGCCATCGGAGGAAAGATCATCGCCCGAGAAACTATCGCGGCAATGAGAAAAGACGTCACCGCAAAGTGCTACGGAGGCGACATCACAAGAAAACGAAAACTTCTCGAAAAGCAAAAAGAAGGCAAAAAAAGAATGAAACAAGTAGGCATGGTATCCATCCCCCAAAACGCCTTCATGTCAATCCTCGACCCGGGGGATTAACAGATCGCAGAACGTCGTTTCTGTTTTTGCGCGAATGTAGGGTAGGCCGTGCCCACCATCTCGCCTTTCGATGAACCCACGGTGGGCACGGCCCATCCTACCACCGCTGTCGAAAGAAATTCGCCAACCTTCGTGGAGGGGGCACTAATTCTCTTCTGTCTTCAGCGATCGCCAATCAAGTTGAAATCTCGCCAGGTATTTTCGCAGGCGGTCTGCGTCGTTTTGTACTTTTCGTTTTCCCCTCGATGCGGCGAACAATCGCCGGCCTGCTGCTGATAACGAAGGTGACTCATTGCACACATAGACGACGTGTGCCAGTTGCACACGGTCGAATTCGTCGATGTCGTCGATCCGTGTGCCCAGAATCGCTTCGAGTTTCAACGCGCTGGAGTCTTGCTCTTGCTCGCCGAGCGCGTTCCAAGAATGTCCAAGTCTCTCGATTTCGCGATCGACGATCGGCTGTGTGATCCGCCCGGAAGGCGCCATCGTTGACATGCGCGCGATGGCTCCGTTGAGGTCTCGAAAATTCCCCAGCCACTTTGAATCTGCCGACAGTGCAAATCGCAGGAACGACCGCATCGCCTCTTTGTTGAAGCGGAACATGCGCCCGGTAGCCGACGCGACCTGATCGAGTTCGTACTGAACGTTTGGCTCGATGTCTTCCGGACGCTTGGCCAACCCCGGTAATTCAAACGTCCAGAGATTGATCCGCGCCAACAAATCGTTTCGGAAATCTCCCAACCGAACCGCATCCCCGAGATCACGATTTGTCCCGCATATCAGTTGAAACTCGCTGCTGACTTCCTTGTCTGAACCGAGCGGTAAGAACCGCTTCTCCTCGATGGCGCGAAGGAGCATCGCCTGTTCATCCGAACCCAACTCGCCAACTTCATCCAGAAAGAGAACACCTTTGTGCGCCTCGCGAATGAGTCCGCGCCTGTCCTGCGTTGCTCCGGTGAACGATCCACGCTTGTGACCAAACAGAGTAGACATCGCCGCGTCACCTCGCACCGTCGCACAGTTAACTTCAACGAATCGTCCTTCAACGTTCCTTCGCAACTTGCGCAACTCAAAAATGCGACGTGCCAAGCTTGACTTACCCGCACCCGTCGGACCGGTCAAGAGAATCGGCGCGTCCGAATGAATCGCCACATGCTCGATCTCATCGATCATCTGGTTGAAGGCAGGGTTGCGCGTTTGGATACCGGCTTTTAGGAATTCTGAGGCTTCCCGCTTCTCACTCGCAAAACGTTCGGCGATGCGATCGTACTTCGACAGGTCCAGGTCGATGATTGCATATCGATTGGGTTGCCCGGGCACACGTCGCTTCGGAGGCGCGGTCTGTATGAGACGCCCGGGAATGTGTCGCGATTCGGTAAGCAGGAATGAACAAATCTGCGCGACGTGTGTACCGGTCGTCACATGAACGAGGTACTGCTCGCGTTCCGTGTCGAACGGGTAGTCCCTCGCAAAACCGTGCAACACGCCATACACGTTTTGAAAATCCCAAGGGTCGCGAAACTCGATCTGATGAATGCGAACTTCGGTTTCGGGCGACACGGATTGAATGTCTGCGGCAACCCGTTCGGCGAGATCGTGGCTATTCGGTTCTACGATCAACTCGAATCGACTAATGAGCAGGTCTTCATGCTGACAAAGCGAAACCGAAGGCCGCCACCGCGACCAACGCTCCGGCCCATCACCCTTATCCAGCATCGTCCCAAGCAATCCGATGGCGACGTTCCTCATAGCCGCAATTATATTACACTAGCGATCTAGCTACAAACATTTCATTTGCGTCGGCTCCTTTGCGGCAAGAATAGCCTTCGAAGAATCCTAACTATCTTTGAAATAAAGAATTACGATTCTCGTCTGGAAATTCGCGACTCTTGGCATGCGCCTTGCTCACAATGGGATGTCGATCACGGCACAATGCCAATCGACCCTTGAGAGGAACCCGATGGCCAGGAACCAGAGAACCAATCGCCCATCTGTCGCAGAGCTGTTTGAATTGCATCGTCGTGCGTATGGGCTCCTGATGCACATCAACAAGATGGCCTCCGATGATCCCGCGTGGCTGGGTGCCGAAAGCCTTCGACAGATCAGCAATGGGAGATCGTGTGAACGATGGCTTTGCGAGAACAAGACGGAGCTTCCAGATTGTTACCTACCAGAACGACAGATCGCCAAGGCGTTTGCCTTTCTGTTCGCATCGTTCTTTGAGACTTCGTTTCGGGTGGACCAAATGGAGTTCGATGATGAACTGCTCGATGCACACCTGAGAACCAGACGCCGTCGAGTTCACGGGCGACACCATAACGTACGGCATGTCGTCGCGTTGGCCGTCAAGCATGTACTGGCACGCGAAGGTATTCGCCTGAGCATTGACGACGCCAGCAAGATTGCGAATCGTCAGGACATCAAAATCGATACACGCGTCGTTGCGTATGTTTGGGAATTGGGACGGCGAGCGTGTGGAAAGACAAAAGGGCAAGTCGTGCATCACCTCTGGCGAAGCATACCCGTCGATATCAGGAAATCCCTGGATGAGGATGTGTATTGGCTCGCGAAGCAGCGTATCGTAGAAACTGTGAATGCTTCAGGGCAGTAGGGTGCAATCAAAGGGCGGGCCGTGGTGCCGCCCGCCGACAGCTCTTTGAGCACTGAAGGAGGCAAGAAAATGAAAGATAGCAATGTTAGCAGCAAGCTTGTTTCAACCGGCGAGGCTACGGCGATTCTTCCGGTAGCCGATGGCAAGGTGTCACCGATCACCGTCATTGGTACCGAGGCCATTCGCGCGACGTTTGACGATTCTACTTTGCGGCAGGCGACAAACGCGCGGTTGGCACCCGGTGTCGACGAAGTGGTGATCAATCCGGACGCCCACATCGGATACGGTGCGCCAATCGGATGCGTGATGGCCTCCCGCTCGCATATTTATCCGGGGCCGGTGGGTGTTGATATCAAATGCTCGATGAGCCTGTTGCAGCTCGACCTTCCCGCAGATCAAATCGAAGATCGCAAGAGTCGCAGGGCCCTAATCACCGCCATCTGCGAACGAACACCAACCGGTGTGGGACGCGGACAGCGTCATGTACCGAAGTCGCGCCATGTGTTCCGCTCATTGG
>JAADIU010000040.1:16138-18882 GCA_013151185.1 Planctomycetota bacterium | reverse complement strand
GCGGAATCATCGTATCGACCAGCGGGTTGGTGTTGACGGTTGACTCCGGCTTGTTGAATTCGCAAAACGTCCGTGCGCAAATGAGCGATGGATCACAGTTCGAAGTCGAACTCGTGCAATCCGATCATGGGTTGCAGTTGGCGTTGCTCCAACTGAAACCGTCGAACATCATCGAAAACGAACCCGGCACTATAAGATACCCATTCGTGGAACTTGAGCACTCGACTCGCCCAACGATCGGCGAGACTGTTTACGCTTGCGGCAATCCGTTCAAGGTCGCCGCGCGCGGTGAAGATATTTCGTTCAGCAAAGGCGTATACTGCGGAACCACAAAACTCGACGCGACGCGGGGCACGGTGGACTTTCCCTATCGCGGTGACGTGCTGGTCATCGATGCGATCACAAGCACACCCGGTTTTTCCGGCGGAGGTTTGATTAACAAAACTGTTGGGGCTCGTCGGACGAAGTGTCGAATCGCGATTGACGCACACGCAGTTGAACTACGCCATTCCCGTGGATGTACTCGCTCGGTTTGTTCAACAAACGATCCATCCGAGCGCAACCGGTGGCGACAATCACGTCGAAGCGCAAAGCAAGAAACAGGTCTACCACGGTATCAAATTCTTCGAGATGGGCTATCGATCGAACCCCGTGTATGTGGAGCGCGTGCGTCGTCGATCCCCGGCTGCTCGGGCGGGTGTTCACAAAGATGATCTTGTCATCGGGGCCAATGGCCGCCCCGTCTCGAAACTCAAGACGCTCCGCCAAGTCATCGATGCGTGTTCCCCTGGCGACGTACTCGAACTGACCGTGCTGCGCGACAACAAGGTTCATAAAATCCGCGTAGAACTGGAGAGCAAGGGATGATTCGTTTCAACACGAGGAAGGGCCATCTTGCGAGCGCGATCCTGTTGGCAGTTGGCTTGACGGCTCCGTTCTTGGCGCTCGCCTCGGACGAGGGTTCCGGCGAATCGGCGCTTGTTCAATCCGTCATCGAAAACGGAAAGCGATTCATCGTTCGCATCGAAACCGTAGGCGGAGCCCAGCCGCTCAACACGCTCCCCCGAGCTGGCGCAGATGACAAGCGCAATCGATTTCGAGACAACCCCGGATCGAATTTTGCGATCGCGGACGGTCCGACCACGGGCATCATCTATTCGACGGACGGACTCATTCTCACCAGCAGCTTCAACTTCGTCCGCGAGCCCGCGATCGTTACCGTATCCTTGCCCGACGGCAGACAAATGACCGCCGACATCGTAGCCCGCGACAAGGTGCGCAAGCTGACGCTCTTGAAAATTGACGCCAACGATCTGCCCACGCCCCGGTGGACGCCTCGCGAACAGATTCGACCCGGCCAAACCGCGATCGCATTGGGTGTCGGATTTGGCGGTAGAGATACGATGGCGAGTGCGGGCATCGTCAGCGCGGTGAATCGCATGATGGGCAACGCGATTCAGACAGACGCCATGCTGTCACCCGCAAATTATGGCGGTCCGCTGCTGGATTCGACCGGATATATCCTGGGCATCTGTGTGCCGATGGCGCAGCGGCCTGGGGAGTTGGCTGGCATTGAGTTTTACGATGCGGGCGTGGGTTTTGCCATTCCGGGTTGGCGCGTTCGCGAAATCGTCGGCGAGTTGGAACAGGGAAAATCCTTCCATCGCGGTTGGCTTGGGATGACGGTCGACCCGAAAGTCAAAAAAGGCGTCGTCATCAAATCGTCGGCAGACCCGTCGCCCATGCGGCAAGCCGGGGCGCGGGCGGGTGACTGGGTTGTGAAAATTAACGATCAACCGATCAAGCACTTTGGCCAGTTGGTCAAGGCGTTGTACATGCTGCCGGCAGGGGAAAAGGTGCAAGTGCGGTTGCTCCGAGGTGCCGAACACATCGATGTGGAACTCATCCTCGCCCGCAGCGAAGAACTCGGAACGCTGCCCGAAGAAGAGTTACCGTTCGATCCGTCCAAACCCGCGACCGAAGATGACGCGGAAACACCATCCCCACAAGATGCCCCATGAAGCCGAGTGACATCCACCACCGCACTGCGAATGTCGGCTTCGTTCTGTGAATCACCGCGTGTGAAATTCGCGGTGTGAATCCGCAGCGTTGCAAGCATCGCCCTCGCCCGCTATACATGCCCCTTCGATATTTTAGAGGCGAGGCGACATGCTGGCAGAACTCAACCGAATCAAGAACGCGGATTTCTCGCAGGGCAAACACAAACCACGAATGTGGAAGTGGACCTCATCGGGCGATGATGTTGACTGGCAAGCCGTGCCCACATCATCGAACGGTGCCCTGCGCGGTGTCCAGTTGACGTGTGGCGACATCGAGGGCGGCGGGTTCTGGTCGCAAAAATTCCGCTGCAAACGGGATCAGTTCTACCGCATCGAAGCTGTCGTCTCCTGCGAATGCCAGTGCGAAGACCCCGAAGGTGGAATGGTTCTCCAACTGGTTCCCTTCGACGATGCGGGCAACGCGCTGGAACCGTTCGCCTTCGCCCCGCTTCGCTTTGCACACGAATTCACCCAGCGCGGATACTTCAAAGCCGACAAACCCATCGCCTCGGTTGAATTGCAAATCGGCCTGCGAAATGCAACGGGGACAGCCGCAGTCCATGATGTGCGGGCGATACCAATCATCGAGCCGGAAGGTAGATCGCACGCCACCGCCCTACCGCCACCGCCTTTCGCACACGATCCGCCCAAACCGGTGAAGACGGTTTCTGTGATCACGCAGCA
>JAADIU010000040.1:0-16037 GCA_013151185.1 Planctomycetota bacterium | reverse complement strand
GCGGCAGAGGCTGTGTTCATTCTGGATGACAAACCCCCGGCGAAGGTTTCCAGCATGAAGGCGCTGAATGCTTTGGCGAAGGATCGCATTGTCTTCGTCAGCCTCTTGTGCATGGAGGCTATCTCCGATGAGCACATGCTCACCCGACGCCTCAAGCAAATCGACGATCCGTTCCACGCGCGCGTGGTGCATTCCAACTACACGACTGCCGCCTTCGCCCTGTACGATCAAATTCCTTTCGGTGGGCGATCGGACCATTCGTCACAAATGTTCCAACGGCAGTTTCGACAAAACCCCGTGTTCCGCGAGTTTTGTACGAAGCACGGATTCGACGTGTTGCTCGACTCCGTGACAGATTCAGAAACCACCTCCGAAAAACCCGTCGCGCTTTTCAAGCGCACGGGGGGCGGTGCAATCATCGTGATGGACATCGATCCCGCAGAGGCTGTAGAAAGTTCGCTGCATGAAGCCACGCCGGTGATGAATCTGATCCTTGCGGCGCTCGGTATTCGCCAACAAACGCTTGGGCAATACACGGCTATCGGTCGAACGCAGGAGGAGTTCCATAGTCACCTGTGCGACTTGGTCGAACGCTACCCCGCACTCAGTTGGCCGCAGGAGCGCCGGCCTGTGGACTGCGACCAGCCCGCTCTGATCACGGTGGGACGCGATCTTAACACGATTGGGCTTCCTGTCGTTTTGCGCCCGGCGATCATGATTCGGTCAATCCTAAGCGGAGCCGACACGGATTGTGCATACGGCGTGCTGCTTTGGTTCAAGTCGTTGCTGCGGCCCGCACCGTTCGTTTCGCCCTATGCGCACACGCTCAACCGGCGCTTTCGCGTCGCGTGGTTGCCGCACGCGGCTCGGATGCAGCGATGGGGTGGTTGGTCGGGAAACAGCGATGCGACCCGACATGAGATCGAAGCCGAGTTTGAGCCGAAATCTTTGGCGGCATGGATTGATGTGACGACGTCCTCGTCGCACGAAGTCAAAATCACGACGTCGAACAGCGAAGCAATGCACGAGCGGCTTGCATCCGCCCTGCCGACACTGATGGAACAGATCATTGGCGGGCGTCATTTTTATCAATCGCCGGAGTCCGCAAGCAACAACGCTAGATCGCCTCGTTGGCAAATCGACCACAAGAAAATAGTGGTCGTATCCGATCGCAGCGCGTTCGCGGATTCCATCCATGCGTCTGCCGCAGCCTCGGGCGCGACTCTGATCAAGATCGAAATCCCCGCCACCCACACCGCCCCCTTCGCGGATTCGATATGGCGAACGGATTACACAGCTCTGCTTCTTGAGCACATCGTTGGACTGATGATGGGCATGGTGATGGTGAATCGCGATGCCGCACCGCTAAAATTTCGCTGGCCCCAAGCGTTGGCCCATCTGCAAAAAGACGCGGTCCTGCGAAAGTTCAATCAACCCGATGTGGATCTTCCTCTGCCCAAATCACGCGGAAAACACATTGATCTCCCCGCAGGCACAGCCGTCGTCGCAGTCATGTAGGGTCCGCTGTGCGGACCATTTCGCGGTGTCGGATTCTCGGTATCGAACGGTGTGAATGTGACGGTCCGCACAGCGGACCCTACCGCGTCTTCGTTCTTGATCGCGCGGTTGATTTTCTTTTTGATATGCGGGTTGGTTTCTTTCCGATGGGGCGGCGATTCTTGGGGATTGCGATCTCTTCCTTCCCCGTGAGGTAGCGACCCGTCAAAGAGCGTGGGTTCTTCATCACTTCCGCAAGCGAGCCGCAGGCCACGACCTCGCCGCCGCGGACGCCCGGTCCCGGACCAAAATCGACAATAAGGTCTGCCGCCCGCATCGTGTCCTCGTCGTGCTCAACCACGATCACGGTATTGCCCGCATCGCGAAGACGTTCGAGCGAAGCCAACAGTCGGGCGTTGTCCTTGGCGTGCAGGCCAATGCTCGGCTCATCGAGAATGTACAAGACACCAACCAATCCCGCCCCAATCTGCGACGCCAACCGGATGCGCTGCGACTCACCGCCCGACAACGTCGGCGCTGTGCGATCCAGAGTCAGATAGTGCAAACCTACGTTGACGAGAAATTCAAGGCGGTTGTTGATCTCCTTCAAGACCTCCTCGGCGATGAACTGCTCCACCTCGTTGAGTTTCAATTCGGAAAAAAACCGGGCGGCTTGCCCGATGGTCAAGTGAGATACTTCGGGCAGCGTCTTTCGCCCAACCACGACAGCCCGCGCCTGCGGGTTCAATCGTGCGCCGTCACATTGGTCGCAGTTCCTGCGGCGCATGTACTTTTCGTAGTAGGCGCGAACCATGCCGGACTTCGCTTTGCGATACTTGGCCCGCAGATCAGCAACGATCCCCTCGAACGTCCCCCCATGTTTGAACTCGCCACCGCGCGTCCGCCATGTGTAAGTGATGTGAAGATCACCGGTACCAAACAGCAGGGCGTGCCGCGCTTTCTTGGGCAATTTTTTCCACGGCGCGGTCAGATCAAATCCGACGGCATCTGCCACACCGCGATAGGTGTGTCTTCGCCATCGGCCGATGCGGGTGCGCATGGGTTCAATCGCGAGGTTGAGAAACGATTTTCGAGGATCGGGCACGAGCAGATCGGAATCGAAGTCGAACCGCTCGCCCAAACCATCGCACGATGAACACATCCCCGCCGGCGAATTGAAACTGAACATCTGAGGCGAGGGTGGTTCAAAACTTCGATCGCATCGCGGGCAGGCGTACTTGGCGGAAAGCAGAAGTTCATCCGTTTTAGAGCGTTTCTTCAAAGCGGCATCGGTATCTGATTGGCTGGACGAAACGATGATCGCCCCATCTCCCAGCGCCAACCCTTGCTCGACGGCATCGTGAAGACGCGATCGATTCGATCGGGAAAGGGTCAACCGATCGATGACAATCTCAATGTCGTGCCGGATGTTGCGGTCCAACATGGGATCATCGCTGAGGCGCACGACCTGACCATCCACGCGCGCCCGTGCAAACCCGCGCTTGAGCATGTCGGCAAAAAGATCGCGAAACTCACCCTTCTGGCCGCGCACAACCGGAGCGAGAACGACAATGCGATTCTTGTCGCCCATCGCCAGAATGCGCGCCACGATTTGCTCGCGCGTCTGCGCGGTGATCGGCTGATCGCAGGACGGGCAGTGTTGGGTACCGACCCTCGCAAAGAGGACCCGCAAAAAATCGTGAATCTGCGTGACCGTTCCCACGGTGCTGCGAGGATTCCAACCGCTTGATTGTTGCTGAATCGAAATCGACGGACTCAAGCCGGTGATCAGATCGACATCGGGTTTCGGCAATTGACCCAGGAATTGACGGGCATAAGCGCTAAGCGACTCGATGTAGCGGCGCTGGCCTTCTGCAAAAAGCGTGTCGAACGCAAAACTGCTCTTGCCGCTTCCCGAGACTCCGGTGAAGCAGATCAACTTGTCGTGGGGAAGCGTGAGCGTAACGTCGCGGAGATTGTGTTCCCTTGCGCCGCGAACGGTGATGGACTTTGCATCCATGAGGTGGCTCGCTCTACTCCGACGAACCGGGTTCCGCTTTCGTTGACGCAGGGTGCGGGTCTTTTTGGGGTGCGCTGCGGATGGGTCCGCCCGCCTTTGATGACCGCCGGGATACTTCTTCTTTCCAATCGCGGGTGGTGTTGCTGAAGCTGACCCACCATATTCGCCAGAAGCCCCGCTCCCGAACGAGATCGAGCCTGGCCACGACATTGCCACCGGGCCGCTTCTTGGGATCGGGATGGTCGAGGTTCACGAGCACGACCGCCCGCGGAGAACCACTACCCTGGCCATACTCGCGGGCGTACATGCGACCCGTCAGCGTTTCGTAGTCCCCTTTGAAACTCTCCCGATAGTGACCCACAACGGGGGCGAATCGCCGAACAACAGAGTAGTACGCTTCGAGTTGCTGTTGCTCGTTGAAATTTTTGTGAGAAACGTTTTGCTTGATTTTTTCTGTAGCAAAAACCCCAAGCTGGGTATTGAACGCGGCTTCTCGTTTTTCGAGATCGCCCCCGGCTTCGTAGTCATCGAGGACCGCTTTCAGGAACACATACGCAACGTCTACAGGCGATGCGTCCTTGTCGAGAACCTTGCCATACGCAGTGATCGACTGCACCTCGCGGGCGCGCACATCGTGATCGGCAAGACGTGCATTGTCCTTGCAGCCGACCAAGCCAAGAAAGAGGCTTGGAAGAAGCAGCAGCAACGTTAGCAACCGAGGCGAATTGAATTTCGATTCTGTTGTTTTCATATCGAGCAAGGAGTGTAGCCCGAAGCACCGTGATTGCAACGACCGCGATCTCGAGCGGGCGGGAAGCATGTCGCCTCTGTGTTTTCTTGTCGCCGAACAGCGATCCCGATAGACTTTGTTCGTCAAGATAATGGAATCCCGATGGCCGAGTTCAACGACAACATTTGGGCCCCCTGGCGCATGGAATACATCCGCTCGCTCGGCGAAGAAAATGAGCGGACCGGCGGGTGCTTCTTTTGCGATTACTTTGAAAATCCGCAGCAGGATCGCGAACACCACGTCCTGTGGCGAGAAGCGGACGTCTTCGTGATGATGAACCGGTTTCCCTATACCAACGGCCACCTGCTCATCGCGCCAACGCGACACTGCGGTGATCCTTCCAAGCTCAACACGGACGAACTCGTCGAACTCACGAAAGCAACGTACACGGGTGTTGAGGTGGTACGAAAGGCGTTTGGCGCAGAGGGGTTCAATGTCGGATGCAATCTCGGACGCTGCGCGGGCGCGGGCGTTCCCGATCATCTGCACAACCATGTCGTCCCCCGCTGGAGCGGAGACACAAACTACATGGCTGTACTGGGTGGAACGCGCGTCATTCCAGATGGTCTCGACGCAGCGTACGAACGCCTGATGGACGCTGCCCGCGAATTGAAGGTCATAAGCTGACCGGCGGTGTTGGCTGGTTGGTTCTGTCGTTTGCATTGCAAGAGGCTCGATCATGTCACAACATTCGCTAACATCCTACGCCTGCCACGCCGATCAAAGTCGTGGCCGCACCGTGGATGAAACCCCCGATGCGTTCCTGGATGCTTTTGAATCGGATCGTCGCCGCGTGTCCTGCTGTGCAGCGTTTCGGCGATTGGAATACAAAACGCAGGCCTTTGTCACGTTGGAAGATGATCACTTTCGCACGCGCCTGACCCACACGCTCGAAGTAGCCGGCATCGCTCGGACCCTTGCCAAAGCCCTGCAAGTCAACGAAACGCTCGCCGAAACCATCGCCCTCGCACACGACCTGGGACACCCGCCATTCGGACACGCGGGCGAAGTGGCGCTGCGTGAATTGATGTCGGAAAACGGCGGGTTCGAGCACAACACCCATTCGTTGCGTGTGGTTGACTACCTCGAGCATCCCTATCCCAAACACCGTGGGTTGAATCTGACCTTCGAAACGCGCGAGGGTTTGATCAAACACAACACGCGCTACGATCGACCCGATGCGACGAGCACGGACCCTGCGCTGTGGGATTTATTTGAAAGCGGACACCTGCCTTCGGTTGAAGGACAGATTGCCTGCGTCGCGGATCGCCTTGCGTACGATTCGCACGATCTCGAAGACGCCATCGCTGCCGGTTTTCTGACCGAACAGGATCTCGACACGGTCGGCCTGTGGCCGGAGGCTGCAAAACCCGTCAGAGAACAACATCCCGATTTGGTGCTGGCTGCGATCCGGCGCCCCGTGCTCGATCGTCTCGGTGCTATTTTGATTGGCGACGTGGTGGCGGAGACGACGAAGCGCATCCAACAAATCGAACCGGCGTTGGTGGAGGACCTTCGCACGGCAGACAGTTCCGTGGTCGCGTTGTCGGAAACTCGCAACGAACAGCTAAACGAGTTGGAGGCGTTCTTGCTTGAACGGGTGTACCGACACCATCGGCTCGTTCGGATGGACGCCAAGGCAAGACGGTTTATCGAGCGTTTGTTTCGCGCGTATATTGAAAACCCGGCAATGCTACCGCCCCGATTCGCCGCCCGCATCGACGAACAAGGCGTGCATCGTGTGGTGTGCGACTACATCGCGGGAATGACGGATCGATTCTGCCAGGATGACTACCTGCGCATGTTTGAACCGTTTGAACGGGTATGAGCCATCTCCCCCACCCCGAAGCAATCTTCCCACACGATCATTTTGGATCGTCAATGTAGGCTTGCTTGTTCTTGAACATCGACATTCGCTTCTCGTAGCTCACCAATTGTTCGCTCATTTCGGGTTTGGTGCTGGCCAGTTCGACGGCTTCGGTCATGGCGATCACCGCATCGTCAAACCGCCCATCCGAAGCGTACGCACATGCCAACGTATCCAGGCAACTTGCGATTTTTCGCTGCGTTTTTTGGCACGCGAGTTCCGCCATCTTAATAGCTTCCTTCGGATCCCGGAGTGATTCATCTTTGGCGGTCGCCAACACCCAAGCTCCCGTATTGGACAATCGAACCGAGTCGGGAACGTACTCCAGACCCCGCTTCACCGCGATGATCACCTCACGATGCGCCCCTTCGGTCAGAAACAACTCGACCAGGGCAACATGTCCGCCCTCCAGCTTTGGGTTCAACGCGATGGCGCTCTCAATGTCTTCAAGGGCGCCCTTGTTGCGGCCCATCTTGTTGAGAACCGATCCACGCAGTAAGTAAACGTTGGGATTGCTGCTGTTCGTTTTTTGGAGCGCGTCAGCGCCAGCCAACGCCTCATCCTGACGACCAATGCGTTCGAGAACTTCGACACGCAGGAATTGATATGAAAGGATTTCTGGATTCAGACCGATCGCCCTGACGCAATACTGCAACGCCTCATCGTTTCGCTCTTCTTTGAGAAGAATTTCGACGAAGCGGCTGAAGATCACCGTTTGCTTGGGATCGGCGGTGATGGCGCGTTTGTACGATGCGATGGCTGCCTCAGTGTCTCCACCCGTCACGAGGGCTTCCGCGATCCCGGCATGAAACGGTGCTGACATGCTCTTCGGATGATTGCCCACGTCCGCAGAAAGAATCGCCTTCTTGTAGAATTCAACTGTCTTTTCCATGTCGCCCAAGCGGTACCAAATCTGCGCGATTCTCCGCGCCGATTCTGGATTTTCGGGCGCCAACTTTCGATCAAGCATGAACGCATCCTTCGCGTCTTCCATACGGCCCATGGCAAGGAGTACTTCACCCCGGATGCGGTGGGCCAGCGCATACCGATCATCCAACTGAACAGCGCGGTCGATTTCCACCAGCGCATCGTCATTGCGCCTTGTCAACAGGTAGGCGTGGGCCAGGGTCACGGAGACATTGACCGAACCGCTGTCCAACTTCTTAGCCGCTTTAGCCAGTGGAATTGCTTTGCCGGCTTCACCTTGAAACATTTCAAAACGGGCGATGCCCGCCAAGAGGTTTATGTTGTTCGGATTGTCGGTGAGCAGGGCGTCGCTGAGAATCCGCGCGCTGGTCATATCTCCCACCTTGGCGAGCATGTTCAGTTGACTCAACGCCACGTCTGTGGCACCCACGCTTCGCCACTGCTTCAAAGCCACCGGATCGCGCTCGAGCGTGCGTGGATACATCGGAAGAGATTGCGCCATCGCGATCTGCCGTGCTGCGTTGAGTTTATCGCCTGTCTTCGCGTAGTGTCTCGACGAAAGGCTATGCGCCCAACCGTTCGTCGGATCCAATTCAATCGCTTTATCGATTTGAGTCCGAGCAGCATCAAGATTGCCCTGCTCAAGATCGACAGCGGCCATCTCGGAGTAGCCATACGCATCGTCGGGCCGCAATTCGCAAAACTTCTTGAAGTGTTCCCTTGCTTCGTCGAAGAGTTTTTCGTTCAAGGCCAATCGACCGAGCCAGCTGTAGGCCATCGCGTAGTCGGGATTGAGTTCACGGGTCTGGTCCAACTCAATGCGTGCGCGTGCGTTTGACTTTCTGTACAAAAATGTGCGCGCGAGGCAGTATGGCCATACATGCGACTTGGGATCAAGTTCCTTCGCCTTTTCGTAGCAGGCAATCGCGCGGTCGGTGTCGGCTCGCGATGACGCCAATGCTGAGTAAATCATCCCCAACTGGCCCACGTTTTCCGCAGATGGATCCCCCGCGGCTTTCCTGATTTGGCTCAGCAACAAGACAGCCGAATCCTTTTGCATCGCGCTCAGGTCAGGAGGCTCGGGGAAACCCGCGTCCTTGCACAACTTGGCCAATTCTGCGTGGTCATATTCAAAATCCACTTCGACGGCAGCCGACGCCACAGACGGTTTGCGCGATTCACCCGCCGAGCGACCGCTTTTCTGGCCAGCGCTCTCAGTCTTGGCATTTGCCGACTGTGAATCCGGGATGCTAGTGGTCGACTCTTTGGAACTCTCGTGAGGTGAGGCATGGGGTTTCGCGGAACTCTCAGGTTGGGACGCAGATGAATCTGATTCAGACTCCTTGCATCCACCGTTGATGACACAAACCGCGAGCACCAATGCACCGAATACTGCGCAACGGCCAACCGCGCCTCGCAGGAACGGAACGGATTTCGCGCGTTGCAATGCAGCGGAGGACTCATTTGAAGCCGAAACTTTCATAATCGAAATCCTTTGGGATCAGGCGGGTTGCGAACCTGTAGAATCAAGCGTCTTGACCTCGCGACCGAGAGCATACCCAACGCACCAAACACAGTCTAGTGTACGGATCGGGGGGTCGAGAGGTTCAGAAGCCGTCTATGGTGCGTCGATTTGCAGGTTGTGGAGGCGGGGTCCGTTGACCTCGCGGAGGCCAAGACGGATCGACTTGCCCGCAGATGGCGACACGTCGTTGAACGTGTACTCCGTCGCAAGCGTTTGGCCGGGAAGCAGTTCATAGATCACGCGATACTGCCGACTTTTGCCTGGGTAGGTGGCGAACGACCGAAAGCTGAGCGGGACGTCGGCTCGGCTGGTCATCCCGTGGCGAACAACCAAACGGCCACCCTCCATCACGGCGTACCCCCAAACGTCCACATCGTGAAGGTTCAAATCGAGTTCGAGCGGGATGATCTGGTAGTACCTCCCAGCCGACGCAAGGCGAACGTGGGCGTGGAGCAGTTTGCGGCCTGCGGACTCGCTGCTGGGATGCCGCATCGAAACGACAAAGCTGCGCTCCTCGCCCGGATAGAGCGTGAACTGAAACCGTGGCGGATCGACAACCCAGCCCGAAGGAGCGTCCAACTCAACCGTTCCCGACAACGCGACATCATGCGGATTGACGACGCGTATTGAATGCTCGCGGGCATCAAAGGCGAAGTCCGCGCGTGATGGCGAAAGCTGAACACCGGCTCGAAACGCAGGCAGCCATCGCTCTGCACCGATAACAAATACGGGTGACCTGAACACCGTCAGCGCGTGTCGCCCATCGCTGGTTCGCGTGAGCGGAACTTGACGCCCAAGCAGATCGACAGCCTCGTCGGCGGTTCCCAGTTGAATCGACAGCGTGCGACCCTGCGGAGGTGCCTGCGGGTCCCAGATCACCCAAACGCTTCGATCGCCGCGCGAAAAGGTCATCGCCTGCGCGGTCCCGTTAAGTCTGAGTCGCTCCTGGGGCAACGCATCTGCGACCACATCGGTAAGCGTATGATAGGCCAGAAAAGCCGCCGTGGGTTCAGTGACAAAACCGGAGGCGACTTTCCGGGTGCGCCAAGGTTGTGTGGCGAACACGACATCCGCCCCGCCCCACCGCGCTTCGAGAATGCGCATGGTCCACTCGATCAGTGCGTCGGCTTGCTCATATTCGTTCGTTTCCGCTGGGGCAACCGACGCCCATACGCGCCCATATCCGTTTCGCGAACGTCCGTCTTCGATAAACTCCCTCATGTGCTCGGAGATGAAATCCGCCTTGATGTCGGCGGGCAAATCGACCGACAGGTTCTCCGCGTTGAAGCGTTTTGGTTCCGGATAGAGCGTGCCGGATTGAATCGCAGTGAGATCGGGCGCGGCGATCATTTCACCCATGACGCTTCGCAGAACGCCAAACGCATCTCGATACCTGGGGTCATCCAGAATCGTACGATCGCCGTCGAAGCCCAATTGCCACGATCGAAACACACTCGCATACGGGGCTACAATCACATCCAGATGGGATCGCCACGCCTTCGGATTGTCCGACAAAATGTCCAGCAAAGTCAGCGTGTGTTCGTCGAGCGCCTGAACCAAACCAACGGGCGATCCGCCAAGCACACCCACGACTTCCACGCGGGAAGCCAACAACAGATCCATTGTTTCGCGTAGAAATTGTGGGTCGGAACCAATACCCGGAGACTCAACATCACCCGTCCAAAGAGGAATTTTCACGATTCCACAGCCCAAAGCATCGAACAGCGCCAACTCGTCAGCCACCTGCTCGGGATGCATCTTCGATATGGTGACACCCATGCGGGTCGATACTTCGCCCGGTGGACGATGCGCCGCACCGAGTTGTGCAAAGCGCAGCCTTCGGGCCACGACCAGTTCACCACCGCTGCGAACCGTCAACGTTGCATCATAGAGCCCTGGCGCGAGGTCGCTCACGGCGATTGAGGTTTCTTGCCTTCGCTCGAACGCAAGGACGGGGATCGATTGCTCAACAAGGACACGTCCCGATCCATCGGTCACCGTGAGTTCTGCACTTAGCCCATCGGTGACGTCGTCTGCGACGGTTGCCAGAATGCGAGGAGTGTCGCCGTGTGGCACTACGTTTCCGGGCTGATTAAATGACAGATCAATGAACGGTTCTTCCAGAATCTGGATGTCATCAAACCACGCGCCGCCGAGCACGTCCATGTGATCGATATGCCGATGCGGACGAACGCCATCGCGCCACACGTCCTGCTGCACCAACCAGCAGGTAACTCCTATGAACTGGGCGCCGGCAGGCACGTCGGACATTTCGATTTCGACCTGCTGCCAATCGGAGTTGTCCGCATCACCACCGATGAGACGGGTATACTGCTGCGTGTCTGCGATGAATTGACCGTCCCAATCGAGGTAGTACGCACTGATTGCAGCACGTCCGTGGCGAAGTTGGTCGGCTTTGATCCACCCGCGTACGCGATAGGTTCCGGGACGAATGCGTGTGTCCGGACCGACGTAGCGATACCCGACGCTGCGACCTTTGGATTCGAGATAGAACGATGGCTGGGACCGATGCCCCGTTTCGCGGTCAAACTTCGCCTCGGTGTAACGGGGAAAACTCGCGTCCGCGGTCTTCGCGTCGGGAAACCGAACCCAGTAGCGCGGAATCGTGTCGTATGTATTGGGCTCATCAAAATCGAACGTATGGATGACGCGGTTCACAACCGTCCGCCCACCTTCGTTGCCGGTGCGCGCTTCGCCCAACGCCTGGGGCGAACCGAGGAACGTCACACCGAAAGCGAAAGACAGAATTACGCGCACATCGATGACGCACAAACGACCGTTGCGTGATGATCGCATCATCCCGGTGTATCGGCTTCAACCGGGGCGGTATTGACTTGACGGTTTGTTATCGGAGCTTTGCGTTCGAGGGAAAGTCCGATAGTGCAGCCCCGCTGATGATGAGAAGATTGCCGACATCGAGGGCGTCCTCAGCCAGCCCGTTTCCGGCCATTTCGTTGACGATCAAATCAGTGAAGCCGTCGCCATTCAGATCGGCGGCTGCCGCGCTGTAACAGAGGGTGTCACCCGTGTCGCCGCGCGTCGTTCCAAACGCCCCCTCGATGATCGTCAATGCAGACACGCCCGACTCGCCGTCATCAATGCGATCGAGATCGATCAACTCGGGCCACCCGTTGGTATTGCCAAACAGGATGTGGACGATTCCAGCGTCGCCTCGCTCTTGAGGGCTCGCATGGGGGCTGCCGACCGCCAAGTCGGCGATCCCATCCTTGTTGAAATCGCCCTGGGCTGCGGTGTCTGCGCCCAACGAACCGCGTGATGGACCTTCGATCAAACTGACTCTAACGTCAGCCGGCGGAGCGCTGATGATAAAATCGAGCCCGCGAAGTTGCGCCGCGTCATAGAGAACATAACCGCGACCGGATTGGCTGCCGTGCAATCCGTCAGCCACCAAATCGCCCAAGAACAGGTCTGCCCTTTCATCGCCGTTGTAATCGAGGCCGCCGATGATCTCCTCACCAAACGCGCCGTTCATTTCGTCTCCGCGAATTGTGGTGAAGTTGTTTGCACCCTCTTCAACGGTGATGGTCATGCCAGCCTCCCACACGCCTGCCGGAATGTTGTCGTCCCACACGATGTAGAACCGGCCATTGGGCGCACCACCAACCGAAATGCCTGTTCCCGTAGGCGCACCGCGCAGTCGGATGCCCGCACCGGCGCGGGTCAAAGCTGCCGCCAACAGAACTTCAGCGCGGCCGTTTCCGTCGAGATCCGCCACGTTGCATGTCGCACCAAGATGAAAGGCACGCGAGTCGGCTGGCGGAACGATTTTCAGAATGTTGCCAACAAGACCCGTGGAACCGAAGTTGGAAAGGTCGACGGTTTGCAAATCGCTCAGATGCGCTCCGCCACGAATCAAATATGCTTCACCGCGATTGAGTTCCTCGCCAACGTCGGCCTCGTCCGCGCCAACGATGATGTCAACCACACCATCGCCGGTCACGTCGCCGGTCCGCGTCCAGATTCCAAGCCGATCATATTCGTTCGCGCCAACAACGGTCACCATCGCGATGCCTTCCGGCGGGTCGGCGAGATCGAAATAGGTGTCACTCGACGCCAACGCGCGAAGTGCTGTCGAACCGAATACAATCGTCAGCGCCCCGGTACCTGGGCGCTCAGGCGTTGGAGAATAGTTCTGCCTGCTGATGAGCAGATCGCCCACGCCATCACCGTTGACATCGTCCATCCAGATTTCTGCACCCGTGACTTCAAACTCCGCAGCGCCCGCGAACTTGAGAACCCGTTCGCCGGAGTCGGCTGTGTCTATGGTGCCACCGATGCTGCCATCACCGAACACGAGCAACACCTCGCCCGCACCCTGTCGATCGAAAGGGCTCGCCTGAATGGAGGCAAACGCAGTGTCTGCGAAACCATCGTTGTCGCAGTCAAACCCGCCCGCCACGGGAACGCCTTTGCGGCCATCGCCCGATGAACCGTAGACTCGGGTCAGCACATCGTCAGCGGTCTCGGTCGTTGCGAGATCCACGCGAAGAGTGCCGCCGACCGGGATCGGGTCAACCGGCGGATCGGGCTCGGGCACCGGAGGAATGCACCCCAACAAAATACACGCCAGCGTTGTCGCAGCCGGCAGCGTTAGCATCAGGCACTTTCTCATTCGATCGATCACTCCCCGCTTCGGTTCATTCTTTGGCATGAATCGCCACCCCGTTTGCCTCTGTTTGTCTCGGCGGAATTATAGCACCACCCCAAGCGCCCAAGCCAGCAAGGCAATCTACACGCTGCGACATCGTTGCGGACACGCTACTGCGCTTCTACGATGGCGGCTATGGATCAGGCAAACGCTATCTCACGGTATCTGACAAACTTCGATTCCGCACGCATCGGGCATGTGCTGACGGATGTGCTCGTCGTGGGCGGCGGGGTCGCAGGATTGTCTGCCGCCCTCGCAGCCAGCGAAGGTTGCAACGTACTCTTGCTGACAAAGGGCAGCATGGCCGACTCCGCAACCTATTGGGCACAGGGTGGGATCGCTGCGGTCCTCGACCCCACCGACTCGATCGAGCAACACATCGAGGATACGATGACCGTCGGCGCAGGGATGAATCACACCGACATCGTCGAACTCGTTTGCCGCGAAGGGGTGTCGCGCATCCGTGATCTCATCGAACAGCAGATGGCCTTCGACCGCAAAGACGGGAAACTCGCGCTCGGTTTGGAAGGCGGACACCGAGCCCCACGCGTCCTCCACACGGGCGGCGACGCGACGGGCAAAGCGCTCAGCGAACACCTCACGCAACAGGCCAAAGACAAGGGCAACATTCGCATCTTCGACCACTGCTTCCTGATCGACCTGTTGACCGTCGATGGGGAATGCCTGGGGGCTGTCACATCCCACCGCAAGTACGGACATCAACTCATCTGGGCGGCGAGAACTATTTTGGCGAGCGGTGGTTACGGGCGAATTTTTCGAGAGACCACGAACCCGCCCGAGATCACCGGTGACGGTATAGCAGCCGCCCTGCGCGCGGGGGCTCAAATCGCTGACATGGAATTCGTTCAGTTCCACCCCACAACGCTGTACGTCGCCGGCGCAACACGGGCACTCATCTCCGAAGCCGTCCGAGGCGAAGGGGCTTACATCGTCGAATCCGACGGCAACCGATTCATGCCGAGCTATCACCCCGACGCAGAACTCGCACCGCGCGATGTCGTCAGCCGCGCCATCGTCGACCGATTGCACACTACGCGACGCCCCAATGTATTCCTGGATGTGCGACACATCGAACGGGACAAATTCAAGAAACGCTTCCCCACAATCACATCAACCTGCGAACAATTTGGCATCGACGTAGCCACAGACCTCATCCCCATCAGGCCGGCTGCCCACTATTCCATCGGAGGCGTTGTCGCGGACATACAAGCACGAACATCGCTACCGGGCTTGTTGGCCTGTGGCGAAGCATCATGCAGCGGGCTCCACGGCGCAAACCGGTTGGCGAGCAATTCACTACTCGAAGGGCTGGTGATGGGCAAGATCGCCGGAGAGTCAGCGCTGGACGACCTACGAAACGGCAACGGTGTGCGGCCAGCACGAATCCAAAACGAAAACCCAACATCGCCAAAAACAATGCTGGACCTGGCCGACATCAAACAAAGCCTGCGCGCACTAATGTGGCGAAACGTAGGAATTATCCGAAACGGTGATCGCCTCGCCGAAACGGTCGAGATCATCGACTTCTGGAGCAAGTTCATCCTGGACAAAACGTTCGACTCACCAACAGGATGGGAAGTCCAGAACATGCTACTATTGGCCCACACGGTAGGAGCAGCCGCCAACACAAGAAACGAAAGCCGAGGCGTCCATTTTCGAGACGACGCCAAAACCACCGAAAACAAAAAGCCCCCCCACCACAAAACCTGCAAAGTAATCGAAGGACAATGCAAGCAAAACGAGTCAGAACTAAACTTCAAAGGATGGCGGTAATGCTTCGCTGGGTGCCCCACCCTTGAGCGAAGCGGAAGGGTGGGGGACGGAAGTGAACACATAACCCTGTAGGGTGCGGCCCGGCCGCACCGTCTTGCTCCCAACTCCTGCTTTATGATAACCCACTTTCACCCACATTATGCAGTTCTTGACAAAATGTTCATCCTGCGATATGCTTGAACGGGTATTCACAACCGGAAGGAATCATCATGAGCCGCATCTCGATCGACGTTACGCCGCAAGAACACCAGAGGCTTAAAGCGATGGCCGCCTTGCAGGGTAAATCCATCAAGGAATTCGTACTCGCCAGCACGCTTGGTTCCCAGTTCAGTGCGACCAAGAACGGCGCATCGGAAGAGCAAGACCTCGCCGAGCTTGAGGCGATACTCGACCAGCGCATCCAAGAAGCAGAAACCGCCGGCGTCAGCACACGAACCATCGAAGGCGTATTCCAACAGGCCCGCGAAGAAGCGAGTCGCACGCCGGATGCCTGACTACAAAATGCCTGGATTTGAAATGCCTAGCTACGAGCTTAGCCCAGCCGCCAACCGCGATCTGCTGGAAATCGCCCGCTACACGATCAAGACCTGGGGACTCAAGCAGGCGGATCGCTACGAAGCCGCCCTCAAGAAACACTTCGAGGCCATCGGCAAAGGTGAGGCACACGCGCGGCCGCTTCTCGAACACCGCCCTGAACTGTTTTTCTGTCGATGCGAACACCACAATATGTTTTTTCTGCAACGGGAAAACATGTGCCCGCTTATCCTTGCCATCTTCCACGAAAAAATGGACCTGATGACGCGGCTGCGGAATCGGCTTGAGCAGACTCGCTGAAAATAACCGCCCTACCGCCGGTCGAACTTCGGCGGCCGTTCGAGGCCCACAGATACGTTGCCAAATGTCGGGTGCCCCACCCTTGAGCGAAGC
>JAADIU010000049.1 GCA_013151185.1 Planctomycetota bacterium | reverse complement strand
TGATCACGTCCAACGCATCTGCCTGCGAAGTTCCATCGATTCGACAGACAAGGTACATGTCCCCTGGCGTCAATCGAGTTGCGCCAATCCCGGAGATGGACCAACTGATGCCAGCAAAGACGCCAAAAACCTTCGCGTTTGTAATCGAAGTTCTGGAGAACGCATCAATCGCCGCTCCGCTTCCGTGGTACGGATTTTGAATCATGTTGTCCGCGAGGCTGTCCAATGCCCCGCCTGCTTCTCCGCCATAAAGATCCTGCCAAAGCAAAACCAATTCCGCATCGACCGAAGCGTAGGTAACATCACCATTGTTGATTTCGGTGGCCGCAGCACCGGGGTTATCACCGACCAGCGCATTGTCGCTATCCAGCACGCGATGGGGCATCGGTCGAATGAGAACGATGGCGATGATGTCTGCCGGTTGAGGGAAGCCAGCCGCCGACAGGTGGGCTCGAATGGGATCGCGCACCTTCGTGGTGAAATCGGCGATGGTCAGATCGGCGGTGAGAAGCGATGCGTCATTCAGATCGACGACATTGGAAGCGCCGATTCCGGGATGGGCGGCTAAGTAGGCATCCTTGAGCGCTTCGCCATCGCTCGACGCCGAATTGTAAACGACGAGGGTTTGGCTTTCAGAAATCGCACCGCGCGCGAAGTCAGTCGAGACACCCAACAGCGCAGCAATGGCAACGACAACGAGTACGGTCCGCATGGCTTCTTCCCCTTTGGCGGCAAGAGAATGGTTCGGGGGAAACCCCACCGCACCCCACCACCGCGATGCCATGATAATCCGCAAAGGGCCTCGAAATCAAGGACACCCGTTATCTTAGCACTGTCGAATGAACGCAAACATGCACGAACGCGGATCGTTCAATTGTGGATGCAAATTGTGATTGGGGCGATGCGGGGGGATGCGCCCGACGAAGCGTACGAAATCAATCGTCGTAGCGGTCTTCGCACCGATCAAGTTGGCGCTCGCATTCTTTCACATCCTGCTTGAGTTCGCGCTTGTCCTTTTCGAGGTCGCGATTTTTCGCACGCAGATCGTTAATCTCGGCGTGGGCCTCGCCCAGCTTTCGGCGGGCATCCTCATGACTGCTGGTGGGTGGAATGGAGCGTGTGTCGATCGGACGACGACGGGCGCGGCCCCGATCTATGTTTATTCGCTCTGGTGCCTTGACGGAAAGGCAGCCGGGTGTGATGAACAACAGACTCATTCCGCCAACGAAAAGTGCGCGATGCAGACGGTTCATGTCAGATTCCCTTCTTCAAATTAACGTTGCAAGTGGCCGCGATGCTAACCGGTCGAACCCGCTGCGGTCAACATCTGGTCTGTGCGATTCGACCGATGGCTGGTCAATCCTCCCCTTTGGCGACTACACTCCCGCAATCTGTAGCCACCACCACGCCAACGCCCTGTACAGGCCATCGTTGTTGGAGCAGCATGAACCGAAACGAACGTTCCATCCTGATTGTCACCAGCCTCGGTCATGCCTTGTGCCATTGGTCCGCGCTGCTCATCACCGGAATTTTTGAGCAGGTCCGCAGCGAGTTCGCACTCTCGCACTTTCTGGTGACGGTGCTGCCACTGACTGGATATGTATTGATGGGCGTGGGATCGCTCCCGGCTGGCCTGTTGACCGATCGACTTGGGCCGAAGTTCGTGCTGCTTATCTATTTTTCTGCGACTGCGTTGGCCTCGGTGGTCGCGGCGCTCTCGCAAAACGCTTGGGGGTTTGCATTCGCGCTGACCCTGCTTGGCGGTGCGGTGAGTCTTTATCATCCGACGGGTCTTGCGATGATCTCGCGCGGTTTTCGCAAACGCGGCTCGGCGATGGGCATCCATGGGATTTCCGGGTCGATCGGTCTGAGCGGTGGATGGATTGGTTTGGTGTGTGCAAATCAATGGGGCTGGCGCACGGGCTACTGGTTGATGGCGATGATCGGTTTAGCCGGTTTTCTCGTGCTGGCTTTGATCCCGATTCGGCTGGATGATGTTGAAACACCGAACGCAGAATCGCCGAACCCACAATCGCAAAAACCACAGCCAGCCAGGAAACCGTCCGCGCGTCTGTTGATCCTCCTCTTTGCACCCATGATGCTCACCGGGTTCAACTACCGAGCCCTGATGACGGCTCTTCCAACTTACCTTGCGGGCGAACCCGACGGATCGGCGACAAGCGTTCGATCGATTTTGGTGTTGTTGGTATTTCTTGCGGGCGGTGCAAGTCAATTCCTCATGGGAAGGTACGCCGACCGCACACATGCCTCGAAACTATACGTCAAGCTCGTTGCAATGAGCGCTCCGATCGCGCTGCTGCTCGCGTGGACAGGCGGTGGGACGATCTTCGCCATAGGCGCAGCGCTGGCTCTCGCCGTCGTTCACTTCGGCACGCAACCGGTTGAAAACTTACTGATCGCAGAGCACACACCGGCCTCTTTGCGAAGCATGTCATACGGTATCAAGTTCACGTTGACATTTGGAATCGGTGCGCTGGCTGCCCCTGCCGTGGGATACCTTTGGGACACGACGGGAACTTTGGCGTGGACATTTGTGGTGTTTTCTGTGATCGCCCTGGTGATTGGTGCGATCATTCTGCAACTGGTCAAAGCGGTGGACGGAGCGAAGGTTGATCCGAACCGGTCGCCCAAGTCGGCTGCAGCGTCAGGGACCGTCAATCAGGATCGAGAAACTTGACCAGTCGTCGAGGTCGATTGTGTCGCCCACACCATCCACATCGGCACACGCGCAGGCGGGATTCGCTGTCTTACTCTGACCAAAGCAAAGGGTGAATTTCTGCATGTCGGCTAGGTCGAAGTCACCATCGTTGTCCATGTCGCCCGGCACGGGGCAACACACTCCCACCGTCAATGATGCCGGATCGCTGAATGCCGCACAGTTGGCACCGAGAGTCAACGCCCGCATCGTATAGACGCCTTCGTCGCTTGCCTGGGCGGGGTCGATGGTCAATGTGTTCGTGAACACGCCCGATACGTTCCCGCCCTCGTTCAATGCCACCGCGTCTTTGAACCACTGCGTGAATTGAACAAACCCAGCCGGTGACACGGCGGTGGCTGTGAAGACCGCTTGCTGGTTCGCATCGACACACTGGTCGGTCGGCTGAAACGTGAACTCCGGGCCAACGATCTCAAGAACAGACGCATCGGATTCGACCGTGCGCCCACACTCGTCGGTGACGACGCAGGTGTAGCCCGGCGAGTCGGCTTCGTCGGCTACGGTTAGATTGCTCAGCGTCAGACTCGGCGTGGTTGCCCCGCTGATGTTGGCTCCGTTCGACAGAGGCACCCCATCCTTTCGCCACTGGTACGTCAACTGGGCTCCGCTTGCTTCGATCGAAATGATCGCTGTCGTAGCGGTGCAGGCTGAGTCGGAGGCAGGCGGCTGGGTGTCGATTGAAGGCTCCGCAAAAATGGTGAGATCAACCGAATCACTCATCCGAGAAACGCAGCCGTCAAACACCTCGCACTGGTACGAACCTACGTTGATCGGCGCAACCCCGGTGATCGAAAGCGTCGCCGTCGTTACCCCACTGATCGCACCGCCATCCGCCAACGCAACACCGTCTTTGAACCATTGAAACGCAGTGGCCACCGGTGCGACCACGCTGAACTCGGCAGCAACGCCGGGGCATACGCTGATCGAGGTGGGCTGGGATTGAATCAGATCGGCGGACTCGCAATCGTCGGGAACACCGTTTCCGTTGCAGTCGGGAAGCTCGCACACATCGGGCACACCGTTCGCGTTGCAATCGTCGTGCGCTTCGCACACATCGAGTATCCCGCTGTTGTCGCAATCGGGATCGAGCAGCCCATCGCATGCACCACAACCCAACTGTTCCACGAGAAAGATGCAGGTGTTGTCCCAAGTGTCATCGCAGCACGACGGATTCGACGCACACACGCACGCCTCAATCGTCGGATTCGAGCAACCCGCCCCATGGCCAAGTTGGCAGCAATCACCCGAGCCGGCTACCTCCAGCTCGCACTCGTCGGGCACAGAATTCCCGTTGCAATCCGAAGCAGAGCCAGCCGTCAACTCGCACGAATCCAGCACTCCGTTCGTATTGCAGTCGGAAGCCTCGCATTCATCCGGAACCACGTTTGCGTTGCAGTCGTCGCTTGTACCGTCCGCAACATCGCACACGTCGTTGATGCTGTTTTGGTTGCAGTCGGGTTGGCAATCGTCGGGCACGCCGTTGGAATCGCAGTCGTCCGCCAACGTGCAAACGCCACACTGAAGGTCTTCAACGCGAAACACGCAGATGCCATCCCAAATCACATCGCAGCAGTAGGGATCCGAAGCGCACACGCAGCTTTCGATTTGAGCATCCGAACAACCACTGCTCCCGTCGGACGTACAGCAATCGTGGCCGAACGAACCGACCAACTCGCACGCATCGAGCAATCCGTTTTCGTTGCAATCTGCCCCGCCGGCATTCACGTCGCAGTCGTCGGGGACACCGTTGCCATCGCAGTCGGTTTCGCATTCATCCGGGAAGGTGTTGCCGTTGCAATCGGTACTCGTTGCACCGACGATGTCGCAGCTATCAGCCACACCGTTCGCGTTGCAGTCGGCTTCACACTCATCGGGGACACCGTTGGCGCTGCAATCGTCGCTGGTCCCAATCGCGATGTCGCAAATATCCTGAACCCCGTTTGAATTGCAGTCGTCCTGCGCCTGACACTCATCGGGAACGCCATCGCCATCACAGTCGAGCGACCCGCCGCCGTCCACATCGTCAAAGTCGGGTATCCCGTTGGTGTTGCAGTCGGGTGCCTGCGATACGACCGCACCCGTCACGATGAGCGCATACCCTTGCGTGCCCTGATTGATCGCAGCCCCCGCAACGCGAACCGACCACTCGCCAATGATCGGTAAAGAAAGATGAACCTGCTCGACGTTGTTGAGGCTGTCCTTCGCACCGTTCGGCGCGGACTCGCCAGCGTTGAAGAAATTTCCCCGATAGACCTGCGCATCAGGTGAAGTAACCTCAAGGTCGAGATCGTTCACCAACGCAATTCCGTTGCCCGTGCTGGCAGATGCAGCAGGGTCGGTCCACACCAATGTCACCCGCAACTGTTCAACAGAGCCCACGACTGAGAATGCGTAGTCACCGTTCTCACCGGTCGTCAGCCCTGCCGCATTGCGCGGATCATCGATGACCACGATGTTTCGCGTGTCGCCCGCGAAGAAAATCGCGTTGTCCGCAAGAAGACGCCCCCACCCTTCCCGATCGGACGGATACCCAGCCACACCGGTCATATCGACAGACGCATTGATCAAAGCCGCTTTGATGAGCGCCCCGCTTGGAATGATCGCGTCGGCGATGTTTGCCGCGCCCGACGGGTAGTAACCGTCTACAAAATATTGCCGAACGAGAGCAGCCGCACCAGCGACCGCCGGGGACGCCATCGATGTGCCCGTGCTCGTTGAGATGCTGCACGCACTGGGAATCGCAGACAGTGTGCCGCATCCGGGTGCGTAAACTTCTGGCTTTCGGCGACCGTCCGACGTCGGTCCGCTACCACCGCTGCAGTGTTGGTTTTGCAGCGGTGTATCTCTCGACGCGCCGATCGCAAGAAGGTTTTTTGCATTCTCCGGGTTGCGAAGAAACGCACCGTTCGTCACTGCGAGGCAGACGAAGTCATCTTCGTTTTGATAGAGAAAATCATCGAACCCGCGACAGAGGCCGTTGTAACTGGTGGTTCCGTCGTCGCCCCAACTGTTCGTGTGGATGCGAGCGCCTTGGCTATGATGAAGGTTGAGGCGCTGGGTAATCCCCGTTTCCGTAAAAGCCGGCAACGTGTTGTAGACCATGTTCGCCGCGTATGCGACGCCCCGTCTGTTGTCGGACACACCATTGTTGCCCGCGACGGAACACGACACATGGGTACCGTGAAAGCTCGTTCCATCGGGCGCGTTGTAGAACAGAAACTTGCCGCCATCGAGCGCGCAGTGGCTACGATCCGGTGGACCATCAAGCACACCAACGATCTGGTTTTCACCGCGAATCCCGTTGTCGTAAAATGGTGTCACATCGTTGACATTGCTTTGCACGATCCACCGTGTGGTATCGTTGCGCAGAGTGACTTCGGGCGCTTCTTCGATAAATTGCACACCAACGATATCAGCCAACGCACCCACGCGACCGTCAGCCGCTTCGACCAGCAGTTGTGTGCATCGCCCCACGGTCTCGCTACCGAGAACGGTAGCACCAGTCTTCTCGATGGCGATCTTTGTGACGGCAGAGTTCTTCCCCGCGAGCAGAGTCACAGCCAATCGGACCCGCCCCGAAGCAGCCAATTGGATGCGGTCCTGCGTCTTGAAAGCAGTCAGCCGCGCACCGATGTCGGGAGACACCTTCCACTCACGTTCGTACACCCCCGCCCACTGAATGAACGATACGTCGGCCAGTTGACGGCAAGTGACGCGGCGCACGTCGGCGATGTAAGCGTATTCCGGCAGATAGTCATGCAGCACGATGCCCATTTTTTTGAGACGGGATCGCTGCTTGGCCGTGATGGGGCCCTTGAGTTGCAGCACAACAGCCTCTGCCGCCATCAATTCGGCGTCGGACGTGTCGATCAAATTCGCCTTGGTGCGTGTGTCGAATTCTCCTGCCTGCAAAACCAAACGGCACGATGACCCACCGCCACCGCCAACCGCGATTTGCTGCGCGCGTACGGGAGCCCGCGCGGAAAACACCGCAACCAACAAGGTGACCAAACAAAGTATACGGTTCATACAAAATGCTCTTATGCCGACGGGCCGTCAAAGCATGAATCTTACGATCCGATGCCGTGGACCCGGGCTGTTGATCGTGTGAAAGTAGACGCTGACCCCTTTGGCTACACACCAGTATAGGCACCGGTTATTGTACCATCCCGCGCGCAGTCAATGACAGTGCGACCACAACTGTGTCCGATTTTTGTCCGCAAGAATTGAACACCCGCCCCGCCAACAAGCAGGGCCACGATGGCGTGAACGAAGCAGTAGGGTACGTCCCGGACGCACCGAATAAAGATTTGGAGGACGGTGCGCGCGGAACAAAAACAACGTTGAGCGATGTAGGGTCTGCTGTGCGGACCACGGGTGTCATCATCTGCCAATCGAACGAACGGTCCGCAGAGCGGACCCTATTCGAGAACCCGCAGATTCAGGAGCAACGATGCACTAGGTTTGCAGAACGGCACGGGCTTCAGCCAAGCCGTCGGGAAGCGCGTCGCGGACTTCCACCAGTTGCTCGATGGTCACCCCGACCGCGTCCAGTAGTTCCTGCGTGAACTCCTCGGTGGCAGCGGTCAAACTGAACCCGTGCTTCTCCTGACAACACATGATGTCAGCCGTGTGCACGATCATACCGATTCGTTTCAGCTCGTCGGAGAGTTCTTCGGGATTGTGATGAAACCCAACCGCCGCCCGCAGGTGTCGCGGGAATTTCCACTTGGTCGTCAGTGCGTCGCCAAATTCTTGATGCGTTGGACCAATGAGTTCCCGCTCCAACTCAAGCCAGTTCCCCGCTCCCGCGGCGCAACGTCGAGAGATTTCGTCCAACTCCTGCGGGAATACCTGCCGCTCGATGAGGATGCCCAGGTCGTGGATCAGTCCGGCTAAGAATATCTCGTCGTGTCCCGCGACATCACCTGCCGCAATACAAATCTGCTTGGCGCAAACCGACACCGCGAGGCTATGGTCCCACATCTCTTTGGCGTCAAAATGTTCCAGTTGATTTCCGCCTTTGAACATGCGCGAGATCGATGCTGCGATGGAGATGTTCTTGACGGCAGACAGTCCAAGGAGCACGATCGCGCGGTCCACACTCGCCACCTGCCCCGGAAGACCATAGAAGGCAGAGTTGACGACCTTCAAGACCTTCGCCGAGAGCGCGGGGTCCTGCTTGATAACGTTGTGAAGATCGCGGGCGGTTCCTTTGGGATCCTCCACGACCTCGATGATTTTGACCGTCACCTCGGGCAACGTCGCGATTTCGCCAACAGCCGCCAGCGTCTTCGTGACAATGGCTTTGTGATCTTCAGTTTGAACTTGCATGATAACTCCCGCGAACAGCGTTCAGGCGGCCAGTCGCCAAGTGATTCGGCTTGGTCGTACTTCCGAATGGTTTTTCGGCTGTCGTCTGGAGGGTGTTTAGATCAGGGTTCGGGTCGAATTGGGCTTGGCGTATTCAATGGAACGTCGGCACAGACAATATCGGTCTTAGACTCCGATCAATTTTCAAAAATTCCTTGTCGCCCCATCCAAAGGCCCTCTCCAGCCGCCGCGATTGCGAGCATTGGAATCACCCAGTAACCACCGATCTGCCAAAGTTCAGGCATCGCGACTGGGATAGCCAATTGGCCCATCGAAAGCGCCAGCGTCAAGAAAATGGCAGGGAGTTCGATCATGTTCAGGCACAAACCAACTTGGAACCACACGTCTCGCGTTGCGGGAAGCGACTGCTTTTCGTCAACCGAGGAACTGAATTCAGATTGCAGCACACGAACGGCGGCCCCCATCGCCAAACCCGCCGCCGTAACTGCAACCCACGCGCCCGTTGGAAATCTCCCGGCTACGATGATCATCGCGCAGATAGTTGCGTTGTTCACGAAGATCGCACCGGACCGAACAACCCACGATGGCCGCTTCAGCAGAGGCACGATAATCTTCAACACCCACCATCGCATCAAACGCGACAGCACAAAATCCTCCGTCTGCGACATGCCCCATCCCGCGATCGCGCCGATCGCCAGAACGACCAACCCGACAAGACCAGGCTTCCACAGGATTGTAATGATCTCCAGTGACATACGGTGGCACTCGATTTAAGCGGGAAGCAGCGATTCAGCGTGACCGCAGCACGATCACTTCTGTCGAACCTCCGCAGGACTGCTCGAAGTGGACGGCTGCCTCGACTGCCGCGCAGGCAATCTGCTCTGCCGAACGTCGGGAGTGATAGGTTGTGCGAAGCGCACCGTAGGCATACTTCTCACCTGAACCAATCGCCGCATACTGCGCGAACTGCATCACCGTGAGATCGTGCGATACTGCGAAGATACCGCCCGGATTGCACACCATGAATTCAGAGTCGATATCGGCGAAAGGCGAGCGTTCATCTCGGTCGGGCTGATCGTTAACGACTTGGTACTTCTTGCGAATCACCTTCCAGAATTTCAGAAAGAAGTCGAAAATTTTCTGTTCGTTCGCCAGCGAAGGTGTTCGTTTGAGAGAGGCTAGATAATGGTCCAAAATGTTGTCGAACACGGACCACCCCACCCCGCCCATGCAGCACCTTCCGACGCGGCGCAGCTTCGATCGAGCCACCACGTTGTCTTCATGCTCGCGTCGAAAACCGGACGAGTGCATGGTATCTGCGGCGAGCACGACTTGATCGCCCTTCTTCACGGCGACAACAATCGACATAAGCATGGCTCCGGTTCAAAAGATAGCGAGTCAGGATGCTCGAAAGCAGTTTGCCCGTCAATTGCGAAAATGCCCGACCCGACAGTGTCACGACACTTCGACCGGCGATGGCTGACCAGGAACTTGCTCTACTGGCCGGTCTCCGCTACCAATGATGTCTGTTGGCTGGGCGGTACAACCGGGGAGCACATCCACCGGAACAATGGAGCAAGCACAATGAATCCAACGCGATGTCGAACCGTCGTATCTGTCGCACTCGTTCTCGCGATGTCAGCCGTGACTCTCGGCGCTGTCGAAAAGGAATCGCCCGATGAGAAGAAAAAGTCTGACCCCGAGCAGAAGGAACCCGACACGACACCCGACACCGTGTTGAAAGTTGGCGTCGATGCCCCGAACTTCAAACTCGAACGACACAATGACGCCGAGAAGTTTATCGAACTGAAATCGTTTGAGGGAAAGAAACCCGTCGTCCTCATCTTTGGCAGCTACACATGACCGCCCTTCCGGCGTCAGGTTGGCGCCCTCAACCAGTTGTACAAGGATTACGGTAGCGTCGCGGAATTTCTCGTCGTGTACATTCGCGAAGCCCACGCTGCCGACAGCAGTTGGCCCATGCCCGTGCCCGATCGAAAAATCAACACAGCGAAGTCGATCCTCGATCGCCGCAAAGTTGCAACCACATGCGTCATAGACCTCGGCATCAAGATTCCCTGCCTCGTCGATGACATGGAAAATTCAACCGACGGAAAGTACCACGGCTGGCCAGACCGGCTGTTCGTCGTAGACAAAGAAGGGAAGATAGCCCTCGCTGGCGGCCAAGGCCCGTGGGGATTCAAACCCAACGAGGTAAGAACCTGGCTCGAAAAAACCTTCCCCGATGTAAAGACTGAGCAAGAAAAAAACAAAACGGGGAACACCACAAAGGATTAGGAAAGCGGATTCAATGAACGCAGGAATGCTAATCAAAGTCATTCTCAGCGCGGCCATCAGTGGCGCAGTCGCCGCCCTGGTCGCAAAATCACTGGGCGCAGAGTCAAGCGCCGCGATCGGTGGAGGCGTCGGAGGCGCAATGGCCGGTGTCATCGCGGCGAGAAGTTCATCGGGCAAGAGGTGATGCATTCCAATCGATGGAAGTTGAGTACCAATGCGCACCGCTTCCGGCAGGCCTGTGCTTCGGGGAGGTACCGTGCGAGACCAATCATGAACTATGTACGAGCGATCACTATCGTAGGAATTATTCTCCTCGGGTTGCCTGCGTGCTCGCAGAATACTCAATCCATGACTCCGCGCAGCGTGGGGCTTCTGCCGGATAGCACCATTCTCCCGACACGCGATTGTGGCGATCTTTTTCTTGTCACCGCGCAGATCAATGGGCAGGATGGATTCAATCTGCTTCTCGACACCGGGGCGGCGGGACTCTCTCTCTCGAAGAATGCTGCCAACCGACTTTGGCCGAATCGGTCCGCCCGGCATGTTGACGAATTGAGGATCGGAGAATTCACCGCCAGCGATTTCGGGGCGGCGGTGAGCAATCTGTCGGCAGCGAGTGCAGTGCTTGGTGAACCCATTGATGGTGTGTTGGGCCTGCGCATCTTCATGGGCGTCCTGATGACATACGATTTTCCGAATCGCACAGTGATCCTCGAACACGGTTCACTGGATGCATTCGGCGAAGGCGTGGTACGTTATTCCGGCGTGCGCCCTTTCCTACCATTTGAGACAGGCGTGCTGCGTAGGGAATTCCTGCTTGATACGGGTTATACAGGGACGATCGGCGTACCATCCCTGGAAGGAATGCCAATCGACGGCGAACCTGTCGTCAGTTCATTCGGCGCGTCCACCCGCGGTACGTTCCTGGCCAAGTCGGTTCGACTTCGCACAGACGCAACCTTTGGCCCCATCCGATTTTCTCGCCCCATCATCAACACGCGAAACAAAGAGACATCCATCATAGGCAGCCAGATATTGAACCGATTCGTACTGACGTTTGATCAAGAGCAAAAACTCGTCCGGTTTGGCGGTCCGATCCATGAGGCGATCGAGATGGATCCAGTTCGTGCGCACGGATTTCTGGTCGCACCGAAAGAAGGAAAGTTTCGAGTGGCCCATATAATCCCAAACAGCCCAGCCGACATCGCAGGAATCGAAATCGACGACCTCGTAGAAGCCATCAATGGCCAACCACTCGAAATAGACTGCAAGTCAAGGAATGCCAAACCCACCAAGCAGAAAACGCCGACCCACTCCACAATCACATTCAGTCGAGATGGCAAACAATGGGATGCACAACTCCGCTACGTCGAGTACCTTCCATAGACTAAAGCCCTCGCGCACGTTCGGGCTATGTGGAACATTACTGATCTGCAACGTCGAACAACCCCGTACTGCGACGGTGCCCCCGCAGAAGCGATGTTACATGCGACACATGCACCCGTCTCTCCTTTCAGCCGAACATCCGTCGTTAACAAGCGCTTGTTTAGCACCGAGAAAACCGGCGTCCATTGTCACTCAAGCACTTACATCAACAACTTTTTCGGAGGAGAACCTACCTTTCAGACGACAATCTACCCCCAACCGGCCACCGTGGCCAGACGGTTGACTTGCCACCGCTCAGGTCGCGGCGTATTGTCACATGCATGGCCACCATAGAACAAATCGAATTGGCCTTTTGCCAGATCAAGTCGCAAGACGAGATTGATAAGGTCTTGGATATCCCGGACATCGCCAGGCATTGTCAAGCCCCCTCTCGGCAATCAAATGAGACGTTTGAACAACACCGAGAACGCTGCATTCACAACCTTCCAGTTTATATTGATGAGTTTAACTCCGTTGGTGGGAGACAAGATGTCCGAGACCGTATAGGTCGCCACCTTCGCATAAAGACGAACAGCGAACAGGAAAGGCTTGCCTCACAAAAAGCCATCAGTCATTCGCGGTGGGCGATTGGCATTTCGTTGTTGGCCTTGACCGTATCCGCCCTAGCGTTGCTCATCGACTGGCTGTAATTTCTCCCTGTTTCGACTACGGCAATCTACGGCATTTACTACGGCAAATTGATTTGAACGTTCGGGGATTGTTCGGAAATGAAAAACGCTCCAAACCGTTGTCAATCAACGACTTGGAGCGATTGGGCAGGGGCGGACTTGAACCGCCGACACACGGATTTTCAGTCCGTTGCTCTACCAACTGAGCTACCTGCCCGGACCTGTTCGGGGCGCTGAATCGGGCCCACTGACGGGCTCGACGCGCTGGCGCTACCGATGTGAACCGGCGGCTACGAACGCGGCATTTATACCGCCCCGGCTGGGTGATGACAAGCCCGCGATTGGTGCGGGGCTGGCGGATTCGGTTTGGCTGATTCGGATTGGTCGGATGAAGGGCTTACTGCAACTTGGGGCGCTGCCCGGCTTGGCGTGGGCTTGCTGATTCCTGGTTGGCGTGTTCGGCTGGTCTTGCAATTCTTGACTGGTGCGTTTTGTTGCGACCCGTTTTTGCGCGTTTTCTCTGCGGTTGCCGCTCTACTTTATTCGACTTTGCTCAACTGCTGTCAGATGCGCCGAATCGACGACTATGAACAGGTGGATCGATCGTATGGTCGATCCGCCAGCCTGCTCGGGGTTTCCGTCGGGGGTGGGAACCTTCGGCGGACCCCGGGCTACTGTTTTCCTTGGCAATTGAACGCTAACCGCATGCCGGGTTTCGCATTCGCGCGTACACTCTCGCACGCGCAAGTCGGAGTGCCTCTGAACGATGCAGGCTGCCGGTGCCGGTCGGAGCGATGCCCTTCACAACGATGCCTTTCACAGCAATGCCGTTCACATTGTGACGTGCATCCCCCTCTACCTTGCTCCCGTATTTCTTCACGCTGGGGACGCGCTGGCCGTGATATCGACACCGCATCCGGGCTCAACCTTCCCTGATAGCCAACCGATTGGCTCAGATTGCGGCGCGCGGGTAACATGATCCGCATGTCTCGGCGAAGAAAACGTTCTCCACTTCAAATTGCGATCCTGCTTGTCCTCTCGCTGGTCGCTTACGGCGCGAAGAACTGGTTTGGCGACAAAAACCCCTCCGCGACGGGGGACAATGTCGCGGTGCAATCGGACCGATCGTCCGACGCAGCGACTCAGAACATCGAGACGCAGAACATCGAGTCGGTCATTCGCCAAAGTCTCTCCGGTGAAGTGGTTGAATCTGATGCCACGGTGACGAAGACACTGCCCGATGACAACGACGGCTCGCGACATCAGCGCTTCATCGTGCGGTTGGCTTCGGGCAAGACGCTGCTTATCGCCCACAACATTGATATCGCCAAGCGCGTACCGCTGGAGGAAGGCACACGGTTCGTTTTCGCGGACAGTTTGAAGCCAACGAGCGTGGCGGCGTTATCCATTGGACGCATCGCGACTTGAAGGGGCGTCGTCCGGGCGGCTGGATTCGGCATGAGGGACTCACCTACAAGTAAATTCTTGCGGTAAATACAAACCACGGCAAGCACAAAGTATGTCGGCAAACAAACGCTTGCCTGCGACTTGAAGGCGAAGTCGCAACTGCAACGCACGACCGACACTTGAAACAGATCGTGTACTTGGAGAAGATCGGCGCATGACTACGGCAAAATATGAAAAGTTGGCTGCGTTTTACCTGGGTAAGCGGTTCGATCTCGACCAGGATGCCGTCACGGACGAGTTGTTGCTGTATGACGCGAAGGATCTGACCACGCACGCTGTCTGCGTCGGCATGACCGGAAGCGGAAAGACCGGCTTGTGTCTCTCGCTCATCGAAGAAGCGGCCATCGATGGCATCCCTACCATCGCCATCGATCCCAAGGGCGACCTTGGGAATCTTCTGCTTACGTTTCCGAAATTGCAGCCCAACGAGTTTCGCCCGTGGATCGACGAAGCAGAAGCCGCCCGCAAAGGCATGACGGCCGACGAATACGCAGCCGACCGTGCTGCTCTCTGGAAAAAAGGCTTGAAGCAGTGGGACCAAACCGGCGAACGCATCGGCAAGTTTCAAAACGCGGTGGACATCAACATCTACACGCCCGGAAGCAGCACCGGTATCCCATTGATGGTGCTGCGTTCGTTGAAGGCTCCGCCGGCGCAGATGCTCGACGACAACGACGCGATGCGCGAACGGTTGATGGCCACGGTTTCGGGCCTGCTCGCGCTGCTTGGCATCGATGCAGACCCCATTCAAAGTCGCGAGCACATTTTGATCTCCAACATCGTCGATCGCAGTTGGCGAGCGGGCAAAGACCTCGACATTGCGGGTCTGATTCAATCAATCCAGACGCCACCGTTCGAGCGGCTTGGGGTGATGGACGTAGAGTCGTTCTTCCCGTCGAAGGATCGCTTCAAGATGGCGATGGCGCTAAACAACCTGCTGGCATCACCCGGATTCGCCGCATGGATGGCCGGCGAACCGCTTGACATCGAGCGACTCTTGCACACCCGCGAAGGCAAGCCGCGCATCTCCATCATGTCGATCGCCCATCTGTCAGAAGCCGAGCGGATGTTCTTCGTAACGATCCTCCTCAACGAAATTCTCGCGTGGGTGCGCACCCAGCCGGGCACCGGCAGCCTCCGCGCAATTCTCTATATGGATGAGATTTTCGGTTACTTCCCACCGTCCAAAAACCCGCCTTCGAAAACGCCGATGCTCACCTTGCTCAAGCAGGCTCGGGCGTATGGGCTGGGGATCATGCTCGCGACGCAGAACCCCGTTGACCTTGACTACAAAGGACTTTCCAACACGGGCACTTGGTTCATAGGCCGTCTGCAAACCGAACGCGACAAAATGCGTTTGCTCGACGGGCTCGAAAGCGCGAACGCATCATCCACGATGACCCGCGCCCAAACCGAAGCCGTCCTGTCCAGCTTGGGCGGTCGTGTCTTCTTGATGAACAACGTGCATGAAGACGCGCCAAGTTTGTTCCACACGCGGTGGGCACTGTCGTATCTTCGCGGACCACTCACACGCAGCCAAATCCAAACACTGATGGCTCCGCGCAAGGCTGCGGCGGCTTTGGCTGCTCCAACGCCCGCAGCGTCAATCGCAAAGCAACCGCGCACTGTGCAACAACCCGCAGTCGCGGCGGCTGACCCTGGTTTGGCGTCCACACCTCCCCCGCTACCGCCGGGCGTAAATCAAGTGTTCCTTCCGGTGACGCGTAGCGTTCCCGACGGGGGTTACTTGCGATACGAACCGTTCCTGCTTGGAGCGGGCAAGCTGCACTTCGTTCGGACCTCTGCGAAAATCGACGATTGGCAGACGGTGGCGCTGCTTGCGATGCTCGATGCGGACACGGCGGGCGATATTTGGAACGCAGCCGACGAAGCGAAAGAAATCGAATGCGAGAAGTCGGGCGAACCCGAAGCGCGATTCGCACCAATGCCCGCAGCCGCCCAACGCAAGACCAGCCACAAGAGTTGGTCGAAGTCGTTCAAGGGGCATCTCTACCGCACGCGCGAAAAAACCATTTTGAAATCGAAGGAACTGAAACAGTATTCCAAGCTCGACGAATCCGAAGCGGACTTTCGCGTTCGACTCCGCCACTTGCTCAATGAAAAGCGCGACCGCACGATCGAAAAGCTCCGCAAGAAATACGCCCCGAAACTCGCGCGGCTTGAAGAACGAATCCGAAAGTCGGAAGAACGTGTCGACCGCGAAAAATCGCAGATGAAACAGCAAGGCTTGCAGACGGCTGTCTCGTTTGGAGCGACGATTCTGGGCGCCCTCTTTGGCCGCAAGAAAGCCAGCGTCGGCAACGTCGGTCGAGCAGCATCAACACTGCGCAGCGCAGGTCGAGCCGCAAGAGAACGCGGGGACGTCGCAAGGGCAGCTGAAAACGTCAAGGCCCTTCAGCAACAATTGATCGACCTCGACGCAACCTTCACCGAAGAGATGGAAGAAGTTCGTGCGAGCGCGGATGTCGATACGCTCGAATTCGAGGAGCTAACCCTCCGCCCACGGAAAAGCGACATCTCGGTGGACACGCTCGCCCTCGCTTGGACCCCCTACGTTGTCCGAGCCGACGGCGTCGCAGAACCTGCTTTTGACCTCGATTGAATCACTTTGGCGTAGAAG
>JAADIU010000135.1 GCA_013151185.1 Planctomycetota bacterium | reverse complement strand
CCAAAGTACGGAATGACGGCTGTGATGCGGTTGGCACTTGCCCGGCGCAGGCAATCGATAAAGATCAATAGCTGCATTAGATTGTCATTGACAGGCGGGCTCGTCGATTGCACGACGAAACAATCGCGCCCCCGCACATCGACTTCGAGCTTGACGAAGGATTCTCCGTCCGGAAATTTTTCAAGATGCGCGGTGCCCTGCGGGATATCGAGGTATCGGCAGATGTTGGTGCTCATGTCAAAGCCACCGCTCCCGCCGAAGATCATGATATGTCCAGCGTGGTTCCACGCCGTGGGTTGGCCAGCCAATGGCTCACCTGCGAGCGGAGTCATGATTAAACCTGTGCCTCCACACCAGAGGACAGATCACCAGAACATTGGCCGACAGACGCGCCGGCAGGGACAACCTCATCGGCAGCGACCATGGCGTGCGGGCCAACTCTGCAAGCCGCCCCAATTCTCGCTCCTCGTCCGACAAAACTGAACGGATAAATGATCGATTCTTTTTCGATCGTTGCAGTTGCTTCGATCCAGGTGCTTGCCGGATCGATGATACTCACACCCTGGTCCATCCAGTGTGCTTGAATGCGATCCTGCATCATGCGTGCAACGACGGCTAAGTCGGCGCGTGAGTTGATACCCATCGCGTCTTCGGGTGGAACTGCCGCAACCGCTCCCGCGCCCCAGCCTTTGTGCAGCGCGTCGGCGACGGTGTCGGTGATGTAGTATTCACCCTTCGCGTTGTCGTTGGACAGGTCATCCAACAGGCCAAACATCCGTTTGCCATCGAAGCAGTAGTAGCTGACGTTGACTTCGCGGATGCGGCGCTGCTCGTCGGTGCAATCCTTGTCCTCGACAACCGCCGCCAACGCACCGTCGTTATCACGAACGATGCGTCCGTAGCTGCTGGGGTCATCAAGGATCGAAGTTGCAAGTGTGACCGCGTCGCCCGTTTGGGCATTTTCTGCGAGGAGTTGTTCCAGCGTATTTTGTCGAATCAGAGGCATGTCGCCCGCGATGCACAGCACCGGACCTTTGCAACCGGCAAGGGCGTCTTTACACATTTGTGCTGCGTGCCCAGTGCCTTTTTGCTCCCGCTGTTCTACCCAGGTGATGTCATCACAATCGCGGAAGGCTTCGATCACGTCGTCCTTGCGATGCCCCACGACCACCACCAATCGCTTCACACCCGCACCACGGCACGCGTCGATCACAAGCGAAAGCATACTACAGCCGCAAATGTCGTGAAGCACTTTGGGCGCTTCGCTTTTCATGCGAGTGCTTTTGCCGGCTGCGAGAATGATGGCTGTTGCAGTGCTCAAGAATCCAAAACCTTCCAGTGGACATCCCGCAAGACGCGGGTTGCGTGATCATCACCGTATCTTGTTGCGGAGAATGTTGAGAAGACAACCCGACCAGGACTCGAACCTGGAACGCCAGTACCAAAAACTGGTGTGTTACCGATTACACCATCGGGTTTCCCGAACAGCTTTCGGGCTCCGCCCACACGCTATGCGCCAACGCGATGCGAAGGACGATCGGCGCGCGAGCCTCGGTCAATTCTCGTTAATCTCTGTGTTTGCTTACTTCGTGTCTTCTTACTTCCGCGACGAAACCAATGTTCAAAAAGGCGTCACGATCGTTCGGCGTGACGCGGCATTGCTTTGCACCGAGGCCTGAATGGTCAGCCGCGTGAACGACCACCCAGAGCGAATCAGACTCAAACACGAGCCCCAGACGACAGCCCCATTGGGCACAAAGCCAAATCCACCCGCCGACACAACATGCCGACGCAATGAAGAACAAAGCTTAATCTATGAAGGAATCAAGTCAAGGGAACGGAGGGAGGGCTTCGACTCTCAAGCGGGTTCGTGAAAAGAGTGAACAACCTTGGTGCTGGGTGGCCCGCCCCTTCCAGGGGTGGGGGATCGGACGGTGGCTATTCTTCCTTATTTTGCCTCGGGTTTGGCGGGTGAGTCCGTTGCCTTGCCCGCGGATGTCCCCTTCGTAGCCGCTCCGCTTTCGTTTTCGCGACGAATGGCTTCGTACACTTCCTTGCGATGGACCGATACCTGTCGGGGCGCGTTGATGCCCACACGCACCTTGTCTCCGCGCACGTCCACGATGGTGATTTCGATGTCGTCTCCGATCATGATCGACTGATCGCGCGAGCGTGATAGGACAAGCATGGGCCAACTCCTTTGGCGATTGCCCGTTCAAAAAGGGCAGGGATCTCTGCGATGGTCCCGCCCCAGCCAACCTCTGGCTGGTATCGATTCCGCGATGTCCTCCGGCTTCCCGCTCGGATGACGCCACGTCTTTTGTTTGCTCAACAGTGCATCTGTAGAAACTGCGTCTGTGAAATCTTAGTCCAAACGCAACGTAAAGTCACTTCGTCGTAACGGGTTGCGAACGCGTCAAACCGTCTATGGGAGCAATCGGATAGTTCCGCACACCAGCTTACCTGCATCGCAATATTGGCAACGCGAATGCGGTCCGGTAAACCGGATCGCGTCGATTGATTTCAGCGCGCGACGTTGGGCGTACAGGCGCGTTTGGGAAAACAATATCGGGCGAGTGTGGAGATGTGGGTGAGATGCAGAAGCAAACTGCGCGGGTTGGTCCGCTAAGTTGCTGACCCGCTGAGCCGGAACCCCGTTCGGCTCAACGACGTCCGCTGCGAACAATTCGACTGACGCCAAGGATACCGATAAACGCTCCGCTCCATGCCGCGAACATCGCGATACCAATCCAAGCCAGGTTGACGGGGCGCTTGTGAACCATCACATGACGTAGTTCCGCGTTGTCGGGGAATTCCAGAATGGACTGGTTTTGCTGGATTTTCTTCAATTGTAATCGGACCTGCCCAAGATGCTCTGTGAACACGCGCCGCTTCGAGCGAGCGGTTTCGAGTTCGACGATCTCCCGGACGAATGAGGGCATCGGTTGCGCGTCGCCTTCCATCTTCGATAGCACGGTCATCATGTCACCGATGATCTGATCGGTCGAATTGCGCAGCATGTCGATCGCCTTCGCCAACGAAGC
>JAADIU010000151.1 GCA_013151185.1 Planctomycetota bacterium | reverse complement strand
ACCGTTTCCCAGGCGCGTTGAAGATCGGCGACAAAGTACACCTTTGTGATCAGGTCGCCCTGCTTGAGATGTTCGATTTCGATTTCATCAAGCCCAGCACCCGACGGTCCGCGCACCGGAAAATAATGCTCGGGATCGGTTTGGTAGTAGCGGCTTGGGAGGACGATGGGAACAAACGTCTGACGGACGAATTTCGCAGCTTCTGCGGACTCGGGATCGTGAACATCCAGTTCGCCATAAATACTGACGCCCGGAAAACCCTCTGCCGTTGTGTATTTGAAATCAAAGCGATGGTTCGACGAAAGGTTGAACACGGCGAATTCTTCCGGCGCGTGTTCCAGCCGATGGTCCGATCCGTACAACGCAACCTGATGACGCGATGTTCGGAAGGCCTTTCGCACGGCGACGGTTGCACCCGGCGGCGCGTAGAACTGAACCTGCACCTTCCCCGGATCCGACCAACCCTTCTCGACCGCATGTTGCGAACACCCGGAAGAAGCAAGCAGCAAACCCACGCCGCCCAACAGGGCAACGAGTGGACGTTGAACGGGACTCAGGCGAAAGCCAAACAATGCGTGTATCGATCCGGCAGCGTCGCTCACGGTCGATCCTCCCTTCGAGTTCTATCGAACGCGCCCGACAATGTGACCGGACGCGGCAAATCGGTTGTACGATTCAGAAGTTGCAGGCAACCCAAGAGTCGCAGGCAAAGTCGCAGGCGATGTTGGCGGACAGCCACCATCGAAGCGTTGCCCGGTCGTTTCCGAAGTTGCCGAACTGCAAAAAATGGGCCTTGCGGGCCCTTGGAACCCCGGCGATCCTACTTCGGGGGGCCACCCTGTCAAGGTTGAATCTCACAGGAGACCCCGCGCGGGCGTCGCATCAAAGCGTGTGCGGCAAGCGCCAAGTCAGAGTACACACCACCGCCACAAAAACTGCGGACGAATGCCCGATGTCAACTTGGGGTCTATTCAGATTTCGATTCGGCATTGCCTGCGAGCGGAGGAACGTCGCTCGTGCTTCGCAGCGGGTCATCCCAATCGATCACACCGCTTCGCTTGCGAGAACGCGGCTTGAGTTCTGTGGCTTTGTCGCCTTCATGCTCTGCCACGGGCGCCCGATGCAGTTCGCGTTTGGCCAAAGCCACGACATCCGGGGTCAAGTACGGATGCCCCTCCCGTTTGGCGCACAAGATTTCGCCTCGCCGCGAAACCAGATAGAGCGTTCCGTCAACCGTGTTCGGCAATGCCCAAGTGTGGGACGGTAAGGTGATCGTCTCCAAAAGTTCACCCGATTCGCTGGCTACCTTCAGCAGTTGCGAGCCATCGCTCAGAATGACCTGCCCGTCGCTGCGACAGACAAACGTATGCGCTCTTTCCTGACGCCACTTCACGCTACCCGTTTCGGCATCGATCGCCGTCACACCCTGCTTGTTGCAATATTGAAAGACTGCGTTTCCGGCGGCCACCGGTGCGTCGTGCAGCGCTTCCGGAAACCTTACACGCCACCGAAGCGCCCCCGACCTTTGATCGAGCCGACTCAATGAACGGTCCCAACTCGCGACATACACGCTCGTTTCATCCACAGCCAACTCGCTGTCGATCGGTCCGCCCGCAGAAAAATCCCAGTTGAGAATCTTCTGACCAGATGTGCAGCTAAAAACCCCACCAGTCTGCGAGGCAAAAACCAAGTCTTCCCCTTCATTAAGCAAATGCGGCGTGCTCGTTACCGGTCCACCCGCGAGTGTCTTCCAACTGAAAACAGCCGCATGCGTTCGGGGGTCGTTCCAATTCATCGCATAAACATGGCCGTCACTGCTGCCAAAATAAACGCTCATCGCGTCCGCAATCACCCCGCCCCCGATCGATGCACCCAAAGTCAGTTCCTTCACCTCGTCGCCCGAGTAACGATCAATCACAAACACGCGCGGTGTGGTTGCGATGACCACGAGCGGTGTCCCTTCATCAGACTCGAAATGGGACGGCGTGAAAATCCGGTACACGCTTTCGGTGAGATTCTTGACCCACCGCGTCAAACCGATCTCAGCATGAACCACATGAACGTCACCTTTGTCGGCAACAAGGTAGAGGCTGTCGTCGATCCGATAGGAATCGCGCACGAATCCGCCGCGGTCCATATCCAGCTCAAGACTCCAATACTTGAAATACCCAAGGGCGCGAAGATCACGCGAACCCAACAGCGCTTCACCGGCAAAGCAAGCCTTAGCCCCCGACATCGAAAGACAAGCCACAAGTATCAGACACAGGTTTCTCATCACCGCAGACTCCAAATTTCCCAAGCGACAACCAACAACGCATCGTGAAGAACGACCGTCAAGAACGTTTGTCAAGAACAAATGCCATCAAAACTGAACGGAAGATCGAGCCGACCGGCAACGCTCAAAGAACGTCAATACCCCTTGAACATTTTCCACATCGAACTTATCGGCAGCCGCGACGGCCTTCGTTTGCGCCTCGATGGCCTGCTCAACCAAGCCCATCTGAAAAAACACCTGCGCCACCATCTGAAGCGTATCCGACGATTTCGACGTACTCGCCAGCGACAAGTTCGCCGCCTGAACTGCCATCTCCGGTTGACGGTCGGTCAATCCGGGCATCGCCAACATCAACGAAGACATGATCGCCATCGCCTTCGCGTTGTCTGCGTTTTTCGTCATCATCGCTTTCGACCACGTTTTCAATCGCTCGGGCGATCGCAACTCCTCAACAAAAATATACACGTTGAACCGCATTGCATCGAAGTTGGCTGGATCGACGGTCAGCATCTGATCGGTCAACGACAGGCAACGATCCCAATCACCGCGCTGAATGGCGAAATTAAAATCGTTCATCAACGTCGCCAGCTTGGCCTGCTTCTCAGCTTCGAGGGCGGCTTTCTTGGGGTCGAATCGATCCAGCAGCAAATCCTTGATCGTCGATTCCATCGGCTCAAGCGGATGACCAAACCAAGCCACGCGTCCGTCCTTGCCAATGATCACCGAGTGCGGAATACCGACAGCCCCGGTCCCCATGACATATTCGATGTTGGTTTTCTGCGTGCGATCAAACGCAATCGGATACGACATGCGGTCACCCTGCTTCGCGACGAAATCCTGCACGGACTTGAGCTGCTGCCCCTGCCCCGTGTCGGTTATCCCGACGAAGATGAGGCCCTGATCCTTGTACCGCTTGTAAAGCGCCGTGTTGTCCGGGATCAACTGAATGCACGGTGGGCACCAGGTCGCCCAGAATTCAAGAACGACGACCTTGCCCTTGCCGTCCTTGAGAATATCCATCGGTTTGCCTTTGATCCAATCGGTCACGGTGACCGGCGGAGCCACGTCGCCAACCTTCAGAGCAGCACAAACCGACTCGCCCCCCCAGAGGCACAGCACACCGAACCCCACAACCAACGAGTTAAACTTTCGCATTTCTATCCAGTTCCGTTGACCAACACTTGCAATCACTCACCCCAAGCTGTGAAAACCGTTCCCAAAGCTCCGCGTGATTCTCGCTTCACGCACGAATCCTGTCCACACCCCTCGCTCCAGATCAATCGGAAAGATGATCGGAACGACGCGATGAACGCCCATAAGCACCCGCCAACGCAAGCCGTGTCAGGCGAATGTAGGGTGGGCCATGCCCACCATCTCGCGTTGCAGCAATCCTACGGTGGGCACAGCCCACCCCACCACGCAGGCCATGTCGAGTACCGCCCGGGTCAGTCACCCAATCGGCGAAGTCTGTCGCAGGCATCCTGTAAGTCGGCCAGGCGCTTTGCGAAACAGAACCGCAATTGCTGATCGCCTTCATCCGGGTTCGCATGAAACGGGGCGCCGGGGACTGTCGCCACCCCGACGGTTTCGAGGATTTCCTCGGCTGCCGCCTGCGAGTTTGCGTATCGGCCCGCGCCGAAGTCGGCCATCATGTAGAACGCGCCTTGCGGAACAAAAGGAGTGAACCCGATGTCGCCCAACGTACCCGCCAGAAGATCTCGCTTTGCCCGATACGCAGCCCGCTGCTTATCGTAGTAACTCTGCCCGAGGCGCATCGCAGCCAGCACGCCATGTTGAAGGGGTGCCGGCGCACAAATATAAAACAAATCGTTCACAACCAGCATCTTCTCAACAATGTCTGCCGGTCCAACTGCGTAACCTACCCGCCAACCCGTCACCGCATACGTTTTCGATGCACCGCTGAGTGTGATCGTTCGGTCGTGCGCATCGGGAAGTGTTGCGATACTTAAATGCTCCGCATCAAACGTGATGTATTCGTAAACCTCGTCGCTGACGATGATCGCATCGTGCGCCTTGGCAATCGCCGCGATCTCCGACAACTCGCCCCGCGAAAAGACTTTGCCTGTCGGGTTCGACGGTGTGTTGATGATGACCATTTTCGTCTTGTCGCAGAACACCTCGCGCAGTTGTTTTGAATCGTACGACCAGTCGGGGGCATGCGTCGCCACGAAACGAACCGTCACATCAAGCAGCGCCAACGTATCGGTATAATAGCTGTAGAAAGGCGAAAACAGGACAACTTCATCGCCCGGGTTCAAGGTCGCCATCATCGCACAAGCAAAAGCGCCAGCCGCTCCCACTGTCACGGCAATTTCCCGAGCGGGATCCGCCTCGATGTTGTTGAAGCGCAGTAGCTTCCGGGCAATTTCCTCCCGAAGTTCGGGAATACCCGCAAGATGTGTGTACGCAGCCAGCCCACTGTCGATGGCTTCTTTAGCGCCAGTGAGAATCTCCACCGGCGGATCGACATCGCAAATGCCTTGCGAAAGATTCACGCCGCCAAGCTCTGCGCAGCGCGCACTGATCCGCCGCAGCGCCGTTTGATGCACGCGGCTGACGCGCTGCGACACTCGGCTTCGCCCCGTCGCAACGTTTGAATTCGACCCAACCGGTGCAGACATACACACTCTCAAGAAACCGCTCTACGAACCGGCAACGAATCCCGATATCCAAAAGACCGCCAGCAACAAAAGTAACCCCTGCACAAGAAATTCCATCGTTCATCTCCTATCAGTACGCAGTTCAAACTCGACAGCCGATCCGAACAGATTCGGCAAACGCAGTGTACACCCGACCGCCAATCCAAATCCACCGTTCCGCACACACTGAAAATCGTTGCAGGAAAACGAAACAACGATTGCACGATTGGGCGCAGAATGACCGAGAACTACAGAGCGGCGAGAACTACAGAGCAGCACGGGCACCTTTGCGATTGTAACGTAGCCACGCAAAAAGTACGATGGGAAACAGGTTCAGGGGTGGTGGGTGGACAACTGAGAGGATCCTCGATGAAGCACCCATCCAAGAAACGCTCCCCGAAAAACCGCCCCCGCTTCGGCATCGCAATCGCTTGCGGAATGACCGTTCTCCTCGCGGGCGGTTGCAGTTTCGACTGGAACGTCTTGGCCATGCCGCCAGCGGGTGCCCGCCCGCCCACTGCAGCCCCCAAGAATCCATCACGTCGCACATCTCCGCGGACCGCGAAACCTTGTTTCAAACTGGGGCCGCCCA
>JAADIU010000025.1 GCA_013151185.1 Planctomycetota bacterium | reverse complement strand
ATGTTGCTGCTGATGCGCCATGCCCATTTGCAGGACCCTGCGCTGGCACCCGCAAATGCTTTTGTTCCGTTCAATCATGTCCATGGCACACTCATGGCCGAACAAAGTGCCCTCATCGACAATGGCCGCATGCCCGTCTTCGATGAACGCTTTAGCTACCACCAAAGACCATCGCCCAATGACGATGATGTTCAAGGGGTTGTGGCGTTGCCTTGGGGGCAGTTGGTATTCGACTACTTCACCGCCCTACCGCTGCAAGCCGAGAACACGCCTTGCAACGATCCCAATTTGCAGGCGCTTCAGGGTTACCCACCGGTGGATATGGATGGCTTGCGCGTGTCGGGGCGAATCAATATCAACACGGCTCCCTGGTCGGTAATTTCGGGTTTGCCGCTGATGGACATGGACAAGCTCAACCTTCCCGATGCGCCCGGAAGTCTGAAAGATAAAATCCGATCGTCGCTCTACCCGGCTGGCCTGCCGAAAGCCAAACGCTATTGGGATGACTCCGAAATCAATCAGCCCATCAGCGATCAGCCGAGCGAAATTGGTCGCGAATTTGCTCAGGCGATCGTGGCTTATCGCGATGCCCGCCCTGTGCCCAGCGTCGATCCGGTCATTACCGCGACGGTCGACTACGGTCCGCAGCGTGGCCCGAAAACTGGCGGACTGCGCACGAACCGTGCAGGGTTTGGGTTTTTGACGGTGGGCGAATTGCTCAACGTTCGCCATTTGAACACCGCTGGTCCAGGTGAATGGTTCTACAACGCAGACGTGGGCGCGGTGGCGAGCGGGGGCGACTATGTGTCGGCAGTCGCTCGATTGGTGGCATTGGGTGATTGGGTGACGACGAAATCGCATGTGTTTACGATTTACGGAACGCTTCGCGGGCAGTTCGTGGAAGATTACACCGACGCACAGGCAACCCGCACAAGCCTGAACACGGTCGATCAAAAGGCGATCCGATTTCAAACGACGGTCGACCGCCTGCCGATGCTGTTCGGTCAAACCAATCCAACGCGCATCGGCTCACGCACCATCAGCCAATACGCAGACGTCCGCTCCGATTGATTTAAACGGAGTTCGTGATTTGGCGATTGTAGGGTGTAGCCCAGCCGCACCTTCTTGCGTTTGTTGATTCGGTGCGTCCGGGACGCACCCTACTGAATCTTTCACGGTTTCGCTTGATCAACCCAGCCGCGTTTGTCATTCCCATGCCTGCGAGACGTACGGTGTGGTTTACCGCACCTGTTGAATGATCCGAGATGCGGTGCGTCAAGACGCGGCCTACGGGTGCGCGATCTTCTTGCCCATCAACGTCCGAAAAACCACCGGGCTACAATCCGCACACATTTGTATTTCGAAATCGTTTTCACTTTTGTGCTGCGGAGTGTGGTAGCTTCGCGATATCTACCCTGCTATAATGGGTGAGATTGACAGTATAGGTCGCGGATGGAGCGCGCTTTGTTCGGCTTGCATGCCGGTCTCAAGCTGAGCGTTTCTTTGGGGAAAGAAGCTCCACCCTGCAAAATTAACGATAACCAGAACCACTTGGGAAAGACAAGATGCGCGCACTGTGTAACAAGATGTGGACCCTCCGAATCATGTTTGCAACGGGGGTGGTCCTTTTGGCATGTTCCGGGTTCGTCGTCCATGCGGGTCAAACAGAACCCGTGGGGATCGAAAACGTGACGGCTTCACCGCAAGCCCAACCGAACGAACCCGCGAAGACATCGTTGGCTCCAACACCAATCGATCCAGCACCGATCGACATTCCAGTGGCTCCGCAAGTGCCACAGTATGGCACTGATCCGCTGCTGGGATTGGTTCCCCTGAACGAATTCGCGCCCCGCCCCTACGCTCCGGATGCTTCGGGGCTTCGGAGTGTGGAAGAATGCTGCCGAATCGGTACGACCAGTCAGCAGCCGGCGCTCTCGCGTTTCTTCCACGGGAACATGATCGAGATGACGAAGGAGGCTGTGCTGACTGAAATAAGGATCGAGTTGGATTTCAACTTCCAAGCCGATCTGACGTTCGTAGTCTATCGACTCAACCAGGGGGCGACAGAATTCACGCCCATATTCGTCCAGCCGACCACCCAAAACGGAGTCGGACTGGGGATGTACACGGTCGATCTGGTTGTGCCCTTGACGCTGACGCCAAACATGAACGCGGGCGTTCCGGTGGCGACGCTGTTTCTCGTCGGCATCGGCTGGGACGAAGCCCAGTCGATCACCTTCTCGCGAGACACCGTCAACGGTGCGCAGTCGTTTTGTCGCGGTGAGGCGCTTGGCTATTGGGGACTCGGTCAAGTTCCACCGGCACCGCCCCTAGGCACCATCCCGGATCTCAACGTTTCGATTTTTTCCGGCGCGGTGTTGGTGATGGACCTTTGTTTCGAGATTCCCCCCGGTGCGTGTTGCACAGGCGCGTCCTGCTCGGTCGTGGAAGAAGCAAACTGCACAGGGACGTTCACTGCCCCGGGTGTCGCATGTGAAGACGTGAGTTGCCCATTACCGCTGGGCGCATGTTGTCAGCCGCCCGATACCTGCATTTTCACCAACCAATTCGATTGCGAAGGCAATTTTGGCGGTTTGTTTGATCCGACCGAAACATGCGACATCCCGAATCCCTGCGCCGCGCCGTTCGGTGCGTGCTGCTTCTTCGATGGCACATGCGGTGACGACATGGCCGAACCCGATTGCACCGCGATGGGTGGCGCATACGACGGCGACTTCTCCGTGTGCGCAGCCGCCAACTGCCCGGCTACCGGAGCGTGTTGCTTGTTGGGAGCGGGATGTTTGCAATTGGAGAGTGCGTTGGACTGCACCAGTTTCGGTGGTGTCAGTTTCCAGGGCTTGGGCACGCACTGCTTCGATGCGGTTCTGTTTCCGCTCGATCCGTGTGCAGACACCGTGCTGGGTTCGTGCTGTCGATATGACGGTACATGCGACAACAATGTGGAGAAGTTCGATTGCGAAACGCCGTTGCTCGGTCAAACGCCGGGCATCTGGACGGACGGAGGGGATTGCAACGTTCAGATGTGTGACGTTTTG
>JAADIU010000080.1 GCA_013151185.1 Planctomycetota bacterium | reverse complement strand
CGACGGTGCCAGCGTCAGCCAGTACGAAGCAAGAAGCAGGGCACACAAAGCCGCAACATGCTGCGGGCACCAGTAGAACTGCGTCATCAAATTGTGAATGCGCCACGCGACGGGGCACCACGAGTCGAGAATCACCGGCATCGACGCACCACCGAGCATGCGCAGCATCACGGGCACAATGTCCCATCCGCCGAGGACGCTGACGCAAGCGGCAGACAGCAACGCACCATGTACCGATCCCGTCAGCCGCAGCGACATCCAGAAGACGAGGCGAATGACGACGATCGCCAGGATGCCGCTCGTTAATCCGAACACGAACGGAATCGAAATTCGATCGCCGGTCATGGATCGAATCGTCGCCGCGAGGAGGTAGTGATATTCGTAGTAGTAATATGCGGTTTCGGGTTCCAGCGCGGTGAATGCGTTTCGCAGGGGAAGCGTGTGCTCGCCAAGTGAGAACAAGATGGCGTGGTGTTTGATGTAGTCGTGGGCGGGGTTGGCGTCGGTTCGGTTCAGTGCGGTTGGAATCCAGAACGAACCAAAGATGCACACGCCCGTCCAAAGGCAAATTGCAAAGAGCAGCGCCGGTGGGTTGGGGTTCGAGGAGTCGGCTGGCGATTCTGGTGTAGACCGACGAACCCATGTGGCGAAAAAGGTCAAGACAAGGTTCAATCCGACCACAAACGCAATGACCGGTACGGGGGCATTCGAGATTCGCCAGAACCAACTCAGCGGAATAACAAGCAGCACGATCGAAGCGGCTACGATCATGGCTCCACGTCCGGGTGCGTGATCCAGTTGGCGGATGCTATGGAGAATGGCTTTCCCTGGAAGCCAAAGAACCAGGATAAGAGCGGCTACGCAGGACACGGGTGCCCAGGGAATCAGGCAGGCGACTCCGCAGGCGAGGATGAACAGACTGATCTTGGCTGGATGGAAACTCCGGATCACAAGCCCATCATAGACCGAGCATCGCAGCGCAACAACGCCGGATTGACGCGGGATAGCCGAGGTCGAATTCGCCCTCGGCAACCCTGAGAAAAGCACCCATCGCGCTGACTGGTCACCGATGTTGTTTGGGAAGCGATTGAGAATAAACTATCGCCGATAAACCTGTGGCAAAAGGATGCGTTGATTCAGACGGTGGTTGTTGAACATGGCGAACATGCAGATTCAAAAATATTCGATCCTCATCGCAGCGTGCGCGGCTTCCATTTCGTTGGGACTCGTCCCCGCCCGGTCCCACGCACAGGACATCGCCATTGTCGGGCATCGCTCGCCCGATAACCGCTTCGACTATATTTGGACGGTCACGAACCACAGCGACAAACGCATCACGATGCTTCGCGTCGATCATTATTTTGGCAAGACGGTGACACCGCCCAAGGGTTGGGTGCGAACCGAGATGACGGGCAACCGCGCTGAAGGGCAGAGACTCGTACCGGGCATCATTGAGTTTCAAGCGGAAACGCCTCGCAAGGGGATTGGCCGCAACCAGGAACGGGAGTTCCGAGTCAACGTCGACGTGGAGTGGCGGGGGCTTTGCAGTCGCCGCACCGTGACGGTTGGTTTCGACGACGGAACCACGATGGACATTCCCGATGTGCTGTGTCCCTCGAAGGAAAGCTGGCTCAAGCAGAACGTTTCGTTGGTGGGCTTGGGGGTGATGTTTGCCTTGTTCGTCCTGGGAAGAATGCTCTTTCGCAAGAAGAATCCCGCTACCGAATCCGCCGACGATGTGGCTGGTGATGCGTCAGACCAACTATAACTCTCTGCAGTGGGTCAGTTTGAAAATATCGCCCTTCGCGGTCCAAAATCACAGAAACAAAGCTAATCCAGCGTTAATCCACGCCTAAACCGATCCGATTCTTCTAGCCGAATACGCCCGTTATTGCGCCTGCGCAATCCCTTTGATTCGCCCGAATCATGCCGTATACTTGAGATATGCAAAAGCGCTCAAGCAAAGACGGGAAGAAAAAAGATTTCGTGGAAATCGCAAAGGCGGTCGTCGATGCGGCAACGTCTGAGGACGAACCCGCCAAAGATGATGCGCCTAAGAAGAACCCCGCTGCTGTTGAACTTGGTCGGCTTGGCGGCAAGAAGGGCGGCAAGGCTCGGGCTGCGAAGATGACGCCCGAGGAGCGGTCTGAGGCGGCGAAGAAGGCTGCCAATGCGCGATGGAAACCAACCGATTAGTCGGACTCATCGGGATATCCGAATAGATTCGGAGGAATGTCCGACAAGCCTTTCACATCAAGTTGGGGCAATGAGGAGGCAAGTTTTCGGCATTTCTTATCACCAGAGTAGAAAATTTTTGCGCCATGCGTTACGGCAGTGGCAATAATCATAGCGTCTGCGCGCAAGAATGAACGGGCACCTGCGACACCCTTTGGCCTGTTCTTTTTCCCCTTTGCAAACAGGATTGCGGCAAGGCTGGCACATTTCACGTCAAACGGAGCCACTATGAACCGCGTGGTTAGTTTTGCTATAACGCTTCGCTGCTCATCTTCCTCAACCTTTGTCAGATACTCAGAAAGGGCAACCGAAGGCAAGATTATTTGTGATCCAGATTCTCCCAATTCCTGAAAAAGCCACTTAGCTTGCTTGTTTTGTTCTTCGTCGCCTTGTTTGCGAATGCCCCAGACGAGGATCTGGGAGTCGACTGCAACTATAGTCGCTTTGGAATCATTGGCCACGGTCACCTTAGCTCCGCTATGGCTTCGTCTGGATCACCAACTGCATCCCACGCATACCCGCCAGCGTCGTGTGCTAATCTCAGTGTTTCCATAACCGAGCCAGTCTTGGGAGGCTCAATGGAATCTATGACAAGACTCTTGAGTCGCCAATTGTACTTAACCCAAGTGGCGTCACCGGACAAGATCATATGCTCATATAGGTTCTCACCCAGAGATCGAACCAAGTCGCGGTTTCGCACACGACAAATTACCATTTTTCTCGGTAGATCGGGGAGCCTAATTCCGCAGTGCATTTCAGTTGCACCACCTACTCGTTCTACTTTCGCATAGACCGAGGTCTTGCCGTAGATAAAGGCGGAGCCAGAAATATCT
>JAADIU010000086.1 GCA_013151185.1 Planctomycetota bacterium | reverse complement strand
AGCAGGCAGGGGCATCAAAGCCGTGCGATACGACCCCCCCGGCCCAAGCAAGCAAAGAGGCTCCAAGGAAAGCGGCTGCAAACAAAGCGGCTCAGTGTGTCGGTTCAATCCGTTGGCCGTTTCTTGACCGTCGGCTGAATGTTGATCGCTGTTGTGATCAGATCCCATCGAACGACCTCCCTGTCGTACGCAGAACACGCGAAGGCACCGCAAAAAGACGCCGCACCACGAATCACCGAGGAAGCCCATATCAAAAGTTCGCTTCCTGTTCGGTTTCAGTATACCCTAACAGAAAACGAAAATCAAGCGGAATTGTGAAATCCATGCCGATAGCCGTCGCCAGTGTTCGCAAGGCGGCTGATGGGTAAGGCCGGGCTGGCGACCAAGCGATCGTTGCCAGCGCGGCATAGCAAGACGAGTTGATTGGGCACGGAGTGGCAGAGGCCCTGCGTGCAATCGGAATGGGCTTCAATAGTGCAGTCCCAAATAGTGTTTCCGAACCCGAATGATGATCGACAATCATCTTTCTTGATCTCGCAGGCGATGGTCTTTGTTTGCTTGCCCCGCAAGGTTCTTGGAAGATTCGCAACATCGGGACTACGACAGTGTACTTAACAGTATTCCATCGGACGCCACTGACAAGAACTCCTTTGAACCGGGATGATACTGTACCGGGTTAAGCGATGAGTCTTGTAGCAATTGTTCGCCGCTGAACACGTCCCAAACCGCAGTCCCGAAGTCGTCATGGATTGAAAATAGATAGCTGTCAAAAAACATGGATGGTGCGATCTTCTTTCGCGGTAATTCCCACTTCGATCGGGTCTTTGGGCCAGGGAACCAGCGAGTCTCCTGACCGCTCGGAAGATCAAATAGTCGGACCGCGGGGATAAGCCAGTCGTCGTCAGAACCCCATCCCCAAATTGCAATCGTGGAGTCATCAATCCAACATACGGGTCCATTCATGAAATAGAACCAATCGGCCAACGTCTGGAGAGACGGTCCATCCTCAGATTCCCATGGATTTCGGTTCAGCCACGCGTGCAGGTTCCAAGATCTTACCAATCCGATTGGATGCCATACCCAGCCGTTGTCGACGATCCAGTTGCCCTTTGGTGAAACAAACAACTGCCCGTGAAAATAATCGAGGTAGTGCTTCGGTGGTTGCTCACCCTCGTTGTGGGAAGTTGGGCTTCGGCCGGTCAGGCAGTGTCCCGAAGAGGGGTCGATGATATCTAGTCGGTTCCAATCCGTGGCGACCACGATCAAGGATCGCTCATTGATCTCAAGAAACGCAACAGAATAGTGACTCACGCCAGTGAGGTATTTGCCTCGGCTGATGTGGGCAGTGATTGCTCCCGTAGACAGTTCAAAAACACATGCGTGTTCTCCAAACGTTTGAAAGATTACGCCGTAGTCAAATCGTGAGGATAGGAGCAGCCCAGTTCCATCGTCGATCTCGAATGACAATTCACGCAGATTCAAGATGAGATTCGAAGTACCTTGGCGAGGATTCGCGCATACAACATCTCCGGACTTCAAGATCACAACCCAATCGCCATCTCTTCCTGGTTTGGGCTGGATATCGACCCAGGGTTCATTACCCAGACATGGTGTGGCGAATGTTTCGCGCGTGAACTTCAGGTCGCTTGGGCGATGCCTGATTTCCGGAGTCCCGCAAATGCCATCCCAAGCGGCAGTGTTCCGGCAATGTTCAATCAGTCCGTCTGTCGCTTCCACCATTCGATCAGGAAGCAAAGGGAATTGTCCGCGACATTGGTCGCATACCCAATGCCGATCCAGTTGGTGTCCGGTAAACCAAACGTGGTATTCGGTCGCGACCGAAGCGGACAAATGTTCACAGATGGAGATCGGGCGATCATCAACCGTCATCTTGCTCGTCCCATCGCGTACGCAGTCTATTCGGAAATACAGGGTCTTGTTGATGCTGTTCAGCAGCCGCAGCTACGCGTGTACTAACCGCAGCACTTCATCGACGCATTTCTTGATGCCTTCGTAGACTTTGGCTGGTGTGGCGTCGTACATGTAGGCTGGGGTGCTTACTATTTTGTGGTTGGGGTCTACTGTTATTTCGGTGACTTCGCAGTTGGTGTGTTTGGCTCCCATTTTGGTTAGGGCTGTAGCCGTCGCTTCGTCGTTGCCTATGGTTAGGTTGGCTTCAATGCCTCGTTTGCCGGTCAGGCGGGCTAGCATGGCTGGGGCGATACATATTGCACCGATTGGTTTTTTCATTTCGAGCATGTCGGCGATCAGGGTTTCGACTTCGTAGTTAACCGTACACTCTGCGCCATCGACGGCGAAGGTCGAGAGGTTTTGAGCGGCACCGTATCCACCGGGGAAGATGATCGCGTCGATGTTGCGGGCTTCCATTCGCGACAGGGGGATGATGTTTCCGCGTGCGATGCGGGCTGACTCGGTGAACACGTCGCGCTGGTCGCCGACGCGGTCCTGCGTGGCGTGGTTGACGACCTGGGCTTGTGGCATTTCGGGTGCGCAACAGATGGCCGTCGCCTCGGCTTGGTCTAAGGCCAGCAGCGTGAACACGGTTTCCTGAATTTCCGAGCCGTCAAGAAAACCGCAACCCGATAAGCACACCGCAACTTTTGACATGGTATCCGCTCCCCATGATTCGAGACGACGAAAGATGTATTGCCCGCAGGGTTAAGGATACCGCGCTTTTGACGTGGGTGCCAAGTGGCGCGGTGGTCAGTGGGGTGGGCGATTGGTTTTGCACGGTTCGCGGGACTGTGGCACATTTGTGTGGTGCGTCCCTGTTGATTGAGGGAAGCGTTTTGTTTTGTCCGTGGTGGTTTCGTTGTTGGATTGTTTGTTGGGTTATTCGGTGCGTCCGGGACGCACCCTACGGTTGCCTGTATTCTGTGAGGGATGCGATCGATGGATCGGCTAATTGAAAGGAACCCTGTGGACACTTCCATTCTCGTGCGGGATGCGACACCTTCGGACGTTTCCATCATCGTTGAGTACAACGCGCGGATGGCCGGCGAAACCGAGGGGAAGCGTCTTGATGAAGCCGTGCTCTTGCGCGGTGTTCGTCGGGCGATCGATGACCCGTCGCGCGGGCGATATCTCATCGCGCAGATCGAAGGTGAGCCGGTCGGCCAAATGTTGGTGACGCGCGAGTGGAGCGATTGGCGGGACGGTTGGTTTTGGTGGATTCAAAGCGTGTATGTGGTGTCGGATTTCCGTCGGCGGGGGGTGTATCGCGGTTTGTACCTGCATTTGTACGAAGAGGCGAAGGCCGCTTCGGATGTGTGTGGTTTGCGGCTTTATGTTGAACGGGAAAACGAAGCGGCGATGAAAACGTACGAGTCGCTGGGGATGGTCGACGCGGGTTATCGACTGTACGAAACCGTTTGGCCAAGCGGTGATGATGGCCGCAACTGATGCGTGCGTCGCAGGTAGGGTGCGTCCCGGACGCACCGAATAGATTCTACGATCAACAAGACTCGTAGCTTGTCTGTCCCCCACCCTTCCGCTTCGCTCAAGGGTGGGGCACCCGGCACCCGGATGGGGTACCCGCAGCTCACGGTTTGCGTGACAACGCACGGATCGAAAGCGCAATGCGGTGCGTCCGGGACGCACCCTACTCGAAGCGGGCGATGATTGTTTTTTGCAGGGCTCGGTCGGCAGAGAAGTCCAGCGGGAGTTTGGGTTTGGAAGTGATTTGCACGGATCGGGACGCGCCATCTGGGGCGGCGGCGTATTTGTCGCATGCGTATTCGACTTGTTCGATCAGCCAGCCGATGGGTAGTTCGCGATGGTTGGTGGCGACCAGCATGTGCCCGCCCCGCGTGAGCAGCGGCAGTGCGCCGGCAATCAGATCGACGAGGTTCTTTCTGACTTCAAACGTTCGCTTGGGTTTTTTGGTCCGGGCGAAACTCGGCGGATCGATGACGATCACGTCGAAGCGTTTTTTCTGCCGTGTGGCTCGCTTGAAATAGTCAAACGCATCGGAACATATAAACACATGGCCATCCAGATCGATTCCGTTCTCCGCAAAATTTCGCTTGCCCCATTCGAGGCTGGGAATGGAGAGGTCAACGCTCGTAGTAGCCGCGCCTTCGCGGGCAGCGGCTACGCTGAATCCGCATGTATATGCGAACAGGTTCAGCAATTTCTTGCCGTTCGCAAGCCGAGCCACGCGTGCGCGATTCTCCCGGTGATCGAGAAACAATCCGCTTGATAAGCCTTGCCCCGGTTTGACGATAAACTTCGTGCCCTTCGACAGCACGCTGACTTCGTCCACACTCTTACCGTGAATCAATTCGATGGGTTGATCTTTGCCGGTAGCCCCGTCTGACAACTTTGCGCTGCGTTTGAGGTACACGGTTTGGGCGTCCAAATGCTGGACGTACCACGCAGCGATGTCGCGCAGGTCTTCGTCATTGCCTTGAAATTTTCCGCGCTGCGCCTCCAGGACGATCACGTCGGCGTACTTGTCGGCGAGCAATCCACTGATGCCCTCGTGTCGGCCACTGAATAGCCGCATGCAATCGGAGTCCTCTTCGAGCAATGCGGGAAGTCTCACCGACAGCGCCGAATATAAATTCACCTCGCGGATACTTCCCGTGCGCACGGCTGCTGCGAAGGGCCCCGGAATCGTCGCTCGCAAATTCAACTGCCCGCCCGACTTGAACGGGTGCGGAAAATCCAGTTGCTCCAAATGCACCAACGGTTTGCGTTGCCATTTCGTTTTTGAAACATCGCGGTGTTGCGTGGTGACAAACTCGTCACCGTCGATGGATAGCCCCGCGAGTCGAAACGCTTTTCGTATTTCTTCAAAGGCGGCTGCCCGGGTGACGCACCGGGCGACGTGCCGTTCTTGCTTGGAATCGAGAACTTCGATTCGGGCGGGTTCCTTGAGTGAATTTTTTCCGCGTCCGCTGGATTTTGAGTCACCGCGCTCCGGCTTGATGGCGATTTTCGTTCGGGGCGGTTTTCCCTTGGTCACCGCGACGTGGCTGAATTGCAGCTTTCCGCTGCGGGCCATCCCTGCAAATCGGTGGGCGGCTTCGTCGGTGCGGGCGAACAGGGCGACCCCGCTGGCGTGGCGTTCCGGAAGAATAAGGGCTTTAAGCCGCTCGCTGGTATCGTCCTTCGACCCGGTTTTAGCGGACTTCGACGCACCGACAACCAACTCGATGAGCCGCGGGCCATGTTTTCTTGGGGCGGTTTCGAGGTCGACGCGGGGCGGTTTTGCCACCGCAAAATAGTGCTCATCTGCGAAGAGAATGGGCACAAAATCCTTGAGGAGTCCGCGTGTGTGTTTGGAAATCTGCTTCATCGCGCTCATCCTCGTAAGGTCTCGATCAGTGTCAAGCAAATCGGCGCATCTTCTGACAGTTCGACAGTGGAAACGAGCCCTGACGACCGATACAGTCTTACACGGGATAGCCGATTTTTGCCGCCCGTGACAAATCCCGCCCCGTCCTGCTGAAATGCTGCGAGGGCGAGGGCGGGGATTGGATCGATCTTGGCCCGATCAGGAGAAGACCAACATCATGGACTGGGAGTCACTCCGCGAGGAGTTTCCAATCACGCGGAACTACAATTTTCAAAACCACGCTGCCGTTGCGCCCATGTGTCGACGTTCTGTGGACGCGGCTCGGCAGTTTTTGGCCCAATCGTGCGATTCGGCGTATGTCGAAGGTCAGTTCTTCAAACACGCCGAGGAGGTCCGTCGGGCAGCGGCTAAGTTTGTCAATGCGAACCCGGACGAAATCTGCTTCATCAAAAACACGAGCGAAGGCCTGAACTTTGTCGCCAACGGGATCACCTGGCAAACGGGCGACAATGTGGTCACCACCAACGTCGAGTTTCCGTCGAACGCATTTTGCTGGCAGGCGCTGCGACCCCGTGGCGTCGAGGTGCAGATGGTGCTCGAAGAAAATGGAGCCATCCCGATCGACAGCATCATCTCGGCGATCAACTCGCGTACGCGTTTGGTGGCGATCTCGGCTGTGCAATATGCCAGCGGGTTTCGGGTGGACCTTGCGGCTCTTGGTGAGTACTGCCAGTCGAAAGGTGTTCTGCTTTGTGTTGATGCGATTCAAGCCGTGGGGGCGGTTCCGATCGACGTTCGTTCGATGAAGATCGATTTTCTCGCTGCCGACGGGCACAAGTGGATGTGCGGTCCCGAGGGCCTTGGCATTTTCTATGTGCGCAAAGAGGTGCAAGGCTATCTCAAGCCGTCGTGCGTCGGTTGGCTGTCGATGAAGAACCCGATGGATTTCGATCGCGCCAAGTTTGATTTTCAGGATACCGCTAAGCGATACGACAGCGGGTCGTACAATTTGATGGGGATCTATGCGCTCGGTGGGTCGCTGCAAATGTTGGCTGAAGTCGGGATCGAAGCGATCGCGGCGCGGTTGTCGCATCTGACCCACATCATTGCAGAGGGCGTTCGGGCGAAGGGCTATCACCTTGTGAGTCCGCGCGGGCGCGGTGAAACCAGCGGGATTGTCGCATTTACGTCCGAGTTTCAAGACCTCGAAAAAATCCAAAAGCACCTGCAAGGCGAGCACCGCTTGGTGGTGGCCCATCGCGGCGGGCGGTTACGCGCGTCGCCCCACATCTACAACACCGAAAACGAGGTCCAGCAACTCGTCGAACTTCTGCCGAGTCACTAACGATGTGATTTGTGATTTGAATTGTTGGAAACCCATTCGACAAGGCATGGGCTCGACGATGTAGGGTCCGCTCCGCGGACCATTTTCTTGTACTGAACATTGTTCAGGCGACGGTCCGCACAACGGACCCTACTGATCTCCACCGCCTATCGCTTTCCGTGGCATTGTTTGTACTTTTTGCCGCTGCCGCATGGGCACGGGTCATTGCGTCCGACCTTGGGTTGTTCCCTGCGGATCGTTTCTGCTTTTCCGCTGCTTCCCTGGGCTTTCATTGCGGCTCGCTGGTCTTCGTCGGCGCCGGCGAACGTGGTGTTGGTGGCGTCGGCGTGCGTGGTGGTCATAGCCGGTCGTGGGCCTGCGGGTTGTCCGGGAGCGGCAGGCGGTCCTTGCTGTGGACTTCCGCCCATGCAGACCTTGAGGATCACATCGACGACGCGCTCGCGAATGCGGGCCCACATTTCGTCGAAGTATTCGCGTCCTTCGATGGCGTACTGCGACTGCGGGTGCGTTTGATCGCCACCCATGGGGCGCTGCATGATCGCCGTCTTGAGGTGGTCCATCTCCAACAGGTGGTCCTTCCAACACTGATCGTGAATACGCAGCAAGACGACCTGCTCCATACGCGACAATTCATATCGCAGCATCTCGCGCCCTTGATCGATCAGGCGTTCGCGCACATCGCCTTCGATCGCCGCAAACCGTTTCTCGTTCCAACTGGGACCGAATCGTTCTTTCGCCCATTCGATCGCTCCCTCTTCGCCTTTTTGGGAGAGGGCATCGTCGATCTGTCCGTCGAGTTTGCCGTTGGTCATGTAGTCGCGGTTGATCGCCAGCAATTCGTCGAAAATGCGCTCGGGTTCTTTGCCTTGAAAATCTTCGGGTGTGCGGTCCAGCCGAAATTTTGCATTTGTCCAACCCGCGAGCGTCTGAGCGGCATAGACATTGTCTGTGCCCTCTGCGCCGATTCCGCTGCGCTCGACCGCGATTTCCACCGGGTAGGAAATCTCGCGATTTGTGTACATCTCCGTGACCTGCGCCATGATCGTATCGACCATTTCCGAGACGGATTCATCGCCGAGGTCGTCGCTGGTGAGTTCGATGTCGAACGTCAGTCGCACCCAGTTTGCGAGCATTGTGCGTGGGTATGAGTCGTCCAGGAGTCGCGATTCCATCAAGGTCTGCCGACTCATAATGTTCTTTCGCGGCTTCTATCAACCATTCGGAGATTTCTTCCGGGTCCATCTTGCGAAGATGGTTTTGCGTCACATTGACGTTGAAGCTGCGTTTCGCCCAATCGCTCAACCCCCGCACGTCCCACTCGGCTGACGGGGCATCTTCCATGATATACTCACCGAGTGACGTTTGGATTTGCTCGCGGGCTTCGGAAATGGATCGCGAACGAATCGATGCCTGAATTTCTTCGAGGTCATCTCCTCGGATGCGCTCGGGTTCGATCGGCATGTCGAGATTCGACCGGCACCATTCGCTGATGCACCTTGCCGGGTAATCACTGGCCGCAAAGCGCTCTGCGTTGGCTTTGACCGAATCTTTCAGAATCTTCAGCACCGTCTCGCGCACATGCGAGCCTTCCAGCACGCGCTGCCTTTCGCCATAAAAGAGCTTGCGCTGATAGTCCATCGGTTCGTCCCATTCGATGAGACTTTTTCGGCGACCGAAGTTGATCTCCTCGACCTTGCGCTGTGCCCGCTCGACGCCTTTGCTGAGGCGTTTGTCTTCGAGGCTGGTGCCTTCGGTAAACCCGAAGCGCTCCATCATTTTGATCATCCAATCGGGCATGAAGTGTTTGAGCAATACGTCTTCGAGCGAGAGGAAAAATCGGCTTGAACCGGGGTCGCCCTGACGTCCCGCCCGCCCACGGAGTTGGTTGTCGATGCGCCGGGATTCGTGTCGTTCCGTTCCGACGATGTGCAGACCGCAAGGCGAATTAATCGTACACACCTTGCGTCCGAGTTCCGGAAAACGCGGATCGAGTTTGGGTTTATAACAATGCGCACAATTGGTCGCCGGGTCATATTCATCACACGTCATGCAGCATTTGGTTGTTCCCGGTGGGTACAACGAGAGCGCGTCTGTTTCACCCCCATCGTTTTGGGGCACTTTGCAATTGGGGTAGACCACACCAAGTTCGAGTTTGATGTCGGTTCCGCGACCGGCCATGTTGGTGGCGATGGTGACATTTCCCAGAGGCGTCTTATCCCCTCCGCGCGAAGGCGTTTGCCGAAACCCTGCCTTGGTGACGATGTCGGCTTCTCTTGCGTGGTTTTTGGCGTTTAGAACTTCATGCTCCGTACCATAAGTTTGATCCAGAAGCCGCGAGATTTTTTCTGAATTTTCGACGCTCGTGGTTCCGACAAGCACGGGTCTGCCCGTTGCGAGATCGCCCATCGCCTCGTCGTAAACTTCGGTCATAAACTGAATGACTTTCTTGTCGCCGAACTCTGCGTTGTTGAACTGATTGAGCGCTTCATCGATGCGCGATGTGTCTTCGCCCATTTTCTGTTTGATGGGTTTGAGGGCCTTGAACACATCCGCCAACACAAATGGGTCTGCAGGTCGGCCTTTGCGGTGGACTTCGTGAACTTCTTCGACGAGCGATTTGTATTTTTCACCGACACCGCGAAACATTTTGTCGTTGTGGTCGAGGCGGTTGACGGGTCTGTTCGTCGGAATGCTGATGACGTCGAGCTTGTAGATCTTCATGAACTCGTCGGCTTCGGTGAGGGCGGTTCCGGTCATGCCCGCCCGCGTTTTGTAGAGCTTGAAGAAATTCTGAATCGTGATCGTCGCCATGGTCTGCGTCTCTTCCTTGACGGGGACGTTTTCCTTGGCTTCGACGGCTTGGTGGAGTCCATCGGACCACTGCCGACCGATCATCAGTCGACCGGTAAACTCGTCGACGATAATCACTTCGCGGTCCTGGATGACGTAGTCTTTGTCGCGCTCATACACAACATGCGCGCGGAGCGACTGCTCGATGATGTGCGGGCGGTCCATGTTTGCGCCGACGTAGAAGCTGCCGATTTTCGCTTCGTCCTGAGCGGCTTGCACACCGTCGTGGGTCAAGCCGACATTTTTGCGTTCGAGCTGGACCACGAAGAGAATCTTGTGCCCGAGCGCCTCCGCTTCTTCTTCGGTGAGCATCCGCGAGTCGATTTTGAATCGCCCAATGGCGTCTTCAAACTTCGGGTTGAGTTTGTATTCCTCGGGTGGGTTCTCACCCCAGCCCCGAATGCGCTCGGTGGTTTCGCGGGTGATTTGTTCCTGGAGACGAACGAGCAGGCGGGCGATGTTGTCGCCCCAGCGGTACTTGTCGACATCGTCGTGGGCTGGGCCGGAAATGATCAACGGGGTTCGGGCTTCGTCGATCAGGATGGAGTCGACTTCGTCGATGATGACAAAATCCAGAGGCCCCTGCACCTGTGCACCCAAGTGCATCTTCATGTTGTCGCGCAGATAATCGAAACCGAATTCGCTGTTTGTCCCGTAGGTGATGTCGCAATCGTACGCGGCGCGGCGGATGCCTTCGTGCCCGCCCGGGTCCTGCTGCGATTGAATGAAGCCGACCGATGCACCCAACAATTCAAAGATTGGCTTGGCGAATCCTGCATCGCGGCTTACGAGGTAATCGTTGACCGTGACGATGTGAACCTTCAGCCCTTCGCAAAGGCGCAGGTATGCTGCGAGGTGGCAGACGATCGTTTTTCCTTCACCCGTGCGCATTTCTGCCACGTTGCCTTCATAAAGAACCAAGCCGCCAATGAGTTGGCAGTGGAAGTGGCGGTGCTCCTGCGCGCGACGTGAGGCTTCGCGAAGCACCGCGAACGCTTCGGGCATCACCGAGTCCACAGACTCCCCTCCCGAGATTCGATCGCGAAATTCCTGCGTCTTCGCCATCAGTGCTTCGGGTGAAAGGTCGCGGGTTTGAGGTTCTAATTCTTCAACCCGGTCGGCGAGGCGAGCCAGTTTCTTCAGCACGCGATCGTTGCGAGATCCAAATATTTTCTTAAACAAATTTGAAGCGGATTCTTGAAGGCCCACAGCCAGACTCCTTAGATCGGTGAGCGTTGTATTGGAACAAAAACGTAGTCGTGATGAATGGGATGCGAATACCAACGCGGGCGTGCCTACGAACCAGCCGCCAGCGCAGGCCGTCAACAGGTTCGCAGCTTATGGACCATACAACCCGCCGACGCGCGTTCGCGTGGCGAGACGTGTTGTACTCGGCGAAGGGCAGGTCGTTACGGCGAAACGGATCGGTGATGCCGAAACGTCGCCCGCAGATTGAAGGGGGCAAATGGCGATCGACGCGGGGCAGATCATCCGCGAGCAGGGCGTAGCAGCCCAACCCGCCAGCACCGCACCCGGGGAGTGATGCACCTGCGTGCGTGGCATCGCTGTGACGGGTGAAGCACAAACCAATGCGACCAACACCGTTGTCGACGCGCACGCCCGACCCCAACGCACCGCGCTCGGCTGACGTTGTTCGGGGGGGTGATCCAAATGGGTGGTGATCGAACTCATTGCGTCGGGGAGTATACCGACCAAGTGCAAAATCTGCACGCGGCACATTCGCGGGCCCGGCAGGGGGGATCAAAGAACGGTAGCCGCCATCACTCAGACAGCGGCTACCGTGGAAAGTCCCAGAACAACCCAGCAATCAGAACAGCCCCGACAAAAAAGCCTCGGGTCAATGCGTAAAGCCAGCCAATGCGTAAAGCCAACGACCTAGGGGGTGAAACCATAGATGATGTAGGCTTCTCCGCCGTTCTTGGTGCCTTGTCCGGTGAACGAGTTCACGCGTGGGTCAGCCAACTGCGATCCCAGCGCGAAGTCACCAAAACCGTCGCCGTCGATGTCGCCCAGGCGGCCCAAGCCGCTGCTTCGCCCGCGTTCGCGTTCGAGCATGACACCGCCCGCGCCCATGAACTGAGCCGGGGCTTTGCTGGCATTTCCGCCGTAGTTAATCTCGACACCATTGACCATCACCGGGCCATCTTCGCCCGCATCACCACCGCCGAGGAAGTCGCCCTCGTGCAGCAGGTCGCCATTGGCGGCGAAACGATCGCCTCGGTGTCCGACGATGATCAAACCGTTCAGGTTATCCGTACCCAGTTGGGTGATGGAAATGTCCTCCACTCCGCCCGGTGCTGCGGCAAAGTTGTCTGTATTGGTTGAGCTGAGGATGATGTAAACGAGGCCCGCGTGGTTCAGCTCATCGTTGGCATCAATGATGGCCGTGATCCCGTCGGCTTCAAAATCGGGAATTCCGGTCGGTCCCGTCACATTGTCGCGAACACCGTCGAGGTTTGCATCGATCCCGGGTGTATCAAGCGTATCGACGGCATCGTTGGGGTTGGCGTCGAACATGGGTGTGGCGTTCGGTGCGGCGATCGCAAGATCGTTAAAGCCGTCACCGTCGATGTCGCCGATATTTCTGATATTGAATCCGAACTCGCTCCCGACCTCGATGCCGGTGATTCGAGCACCCTCACCGCGATCCAACAAACCAACATTGCCACCTTCGGTTTCAACAGGAATACCGTCTTCGGGGCTGATCAGGTCGACGTTGCCAAACACGATGACGACTTCACCGGTTCCACCATTGCCATCGGGGTTACCGATGACAATGTCTTTGGCTCCATCACGGTTGAAATCAAAATCGCCCGCGATCGACTCCCCGAAACGCTGTTCACTTCCCAGAGCCTCACGAATCAGAACGCCTGAAAGTCGCTCCGGATCACCCACGTTGCGCTTCAAATCAGCGAGATCAAAATCGCCTTCAAGGGTTTCCGCACGACGGTAGATTACATAAGCGGCTCCGTCGGCTGTCCCGTCGTCATCAACATCGCCCAACGGCGCACCGATCAGCACATCGACCCGGCCGTCCTGGTTGAAGTCAGGGATGCCCAACACATTGCTGATCTGCTCCTCGGTATCGCCCAGGATGTCGAGGTTGTTGGTGACGTCCGCATGCGCGATCGCGACCGCGCCCAGTTGAACACCCATATGGCTACGTCCATTCGCCAGATATTGGTGCGGTTGCGCAGGTGTGCCCAAACCGCCATACACACTGGCATCGAAACCAAGATCCTCCGGCAATTGCCAGAAGCGGGGCAGATTCCCAATGGGCTGATAATCTTCAATCGAGTACGCGATGCCACCTCTCGTGCGGACCGGATCTGTCCGAATGACGGTCTGGCGAAACGGGGCGGTGACGAACAGGTTGTCGTCGCTTTGTGTGATCGATGTTCCGTATCCCTCGTTCACGGTTTCGCCGATGAACCGGCAGCCGATCAACGAGTCGATTCGGCCCGCCCCACCCGTGAAAACACTATTGGAGCGCGAAACGTCGTTCCAATTGGTGGAATCCGCGTCGCCCGCGTCGCCTGTTCCGCTAATTCGTTCGCGATAGAACCCACTGCTCATGAAGCGGACGGTGGGCTCGACCCATGCCCGTCCGAGGGGGGCCAGTTGTGGTCGAACCAAGTCCTTCCCGGCTTCGCAGGTCTGTTCGGCGAGCGGGTCGCCTCCGGGCGGGGTAGCCTCCATGATATCAACGGTTTGTGAACAGAGGTTGATGTCGAACTGCACCAGCCCAAAGGCATTCGTCTGAGACAGGTTACAGCCGCTGTCCAACACATCGACACCGGGGCAGTCTTCCTGCAAGCTTCCGTGTGGATCACCGAGGAAACACGGGATGGGGAAATTGCAGAGATAGTGGTCAGCCAACCGTGGATCAAAACCGAAGGTTGGTTCGACCAATGTTTCTTGTTCACCGTCACCACCAAGGAAATTGGAACAACCTATGAAGTTCGGGGGCCCCTCGGGCGGGCAATTGCCTTCAGTGTCGACAAATGAAAGGCGATCTTCCATCCAACTGGTTCCCTGGCAAAGGGTGCCCTGGCCCGGTTCGGGAGAAACAACGTTAGCAAGCACGCCTTCTGGTGTTATGAGAACACCGGTGAATCGGCTCTCGAACAGTTGCCCGACGGAGTCGAGTCCACACCTGCGGTTGCTTTCATCGTTGACTCGCGACTGGAGTTCTGTGTTGCGGCTACTGACGATGACGATTCCGCCGCGCGTAAACTGCGGGTAGTTGGTGCCCATCGGGCAGATGTTTTCAAGCTTGCCATTTGAGCTGACCATCTCCGGACCGCCGAGCACCCGTTGTCTTTCCGAGAACGAGCGGGGAAAACCGAAGATGACTTCGCCAATACCGTCTGCGTCAGCATCACCGGAAATAAAGATGCTCGCCATCCCGTCTGTGTCTGTTGGGGCGAGGCCCTGGTCGGGCGTAATTCCAGTGAACACAAAACCGGGTACACCCGTGTTGGCGACGGAGTTCAGGTTATGTCTTCCAGCGTAGCGAATCGAATTCCCGCGAAGCATGTAGGCTTCGCCCGGTCCCACACCGCTGGGGTTTTGGAATAGAGGCTTCGCGTAGCGGCTTACGATAAACGTTTCGTCGAGTCCACCGCCGTCGAAGTCTTCTCCACCTTCAAATGCCGAGCCCGCGTTGTCTTCAAATTGAACGCCTTCAAAAATGGCACCCTTGATTTGTGGGTTTGCGCCCGCCAATGCGCCGAGCCAGAACACCGTTGGCAATGTCGAAATCTGGATGTCCACCGTCGCGTCGGCAACCAGGTCATCACTGGAACCATCCGTGAACGTCAAGCGGACGGTTACACGGAACTTGCCCGACTCCGTCGCCAGGAAAGTAGTGGTGGTCTGAGCAAGCGGGAACGGGTTCACGTTGATCTTGTCCGCGTCGAGCAGCGTTGCGTTGACGGGATTGCCATCCGCGCCGATGCGTCGTACGAAAACGTCGGCTTCCGCGTTTGCGGTCGTGGGCAGATTGTCGACTTGCCACGCCACACCGATCGAGGTGCCGGGCTTTTGCGAAAGTGCGTTTGTCGGCTGGGTCACAGTGAGACGCGCCGCATCCGGATCAAGCCGCTTGATCGTACCCGTGGCATAAGTGGTGACCGGATCGCCCACGCCATCCTCGGCTGTCACACCGATAAACACCGTTTGTCCAAGGGCGATCAGGTTTCCAGCGAACACAACATTCGTCGTGTCGAGGGGGAACGGTTCAAACGGCTGACCGATCGGAGTTTCATTTCCATTCGTGGGAATGTCGTCAACATCAAAGAACGGTGTCACCTTCTCGAACTGCGTTTCACCTTCAAATCGCGTGACCTCAAATTGAATCAACGTGGTGTCCGACGCCAGCATCTCGATGTTGGTCGCAGGTTGGGTGACCACGACGGTGGGTGGAGAGCGCATCGGAATTTCGTCGACAATCGTAACCGAAAATGCGCTGAACGTCGGGTCGGGAATGGTCGTTCCGCTGGATACTGCGCCTGCGATCGACTGTCCGGAATCGGTGACGGAAATACCGATACGATAAGCACCCGTCGCGAGCCCCGTTGTATTCCAAATGGTGATGATCTGGCTGGCTGACCCTGTTGCAATTTCGCTGCCGATCTGGTTGGCAGCAAGGCCGTCAATCGAACTGCTCGCCTCCACAAAAAAGAGACGCCACTGAACCGCATTTTCGTTGTCGCCCACGTTGACGCGAATGTCGACGGGCGCTCCCGCCAGGATTTGCAGGTCGCGATCCGGTTCGCTGAATTCGGGCGTCGGAAGTTCTGTAAGTTCAAACGTGCCCTGACTCAGAATTCTGATCGAACTCCCACCGTCAACGATGTTCAATCCGATTCGGTACAAACCGACGGCGATGCCTGCGGTGCTGATCGAAGTCGTTTGGTTGGCACCCACCGGAATGCTGCTGGCGAAGACAACTTCCGCACCGGTTTCCGCAGCATCGATCGCCGTGCTCGCAACGGGCACATAGAACGCCGACACGGTTGTCGCGGAAGGACTGGTCGAGTAAACCACCGTGAAGTTCTGTTCACCCGACAGGCGGATGTTGCTGAAAAAAGCGATCGAGCCGCTAAGGTCGCCTTCCACAGCTTGGTCGGTGCCAGCGGTGGGAGGCGTGCATCCCGTGTAAACCATTGTCAACATGGCAGTTAATGCCAACAAGCTCGCCCGCCCGATCCCAGTCAGCCTGAGCCTGGTCAGATTACCCCGTTGAGTCAGCTTGCCCCGCGATTGCAGCGTGGTCCCCATCAATGTCATTTGTGAAACTCCGGAATGGTTCTCTGGAGGGAAGCGCATTGGCTCTTGCACACCGCGTGCCGTGTCCAACTGCTCTCTGGAACGACATGTCCGCTCCACGAGCAGGTTGCAGGTGGAGTGAAAATGGTCCGAGCGGTTGAGCACGCTTGCCTATGACGACGTCGGTGGCATTTATAAGGACGCCCCAAGAGGTCGTCAACCGTATTGGACGTTCACAGGGCTGGTCTGATGGAAAGCGAGACGTGTTGGTCTGGCTCGGGGGAGAAATCTATCTCCATAATGTTGCGTCTGCCCATGCTGGCCATCGAGCAAGGGGCAGCCGCCTCGGAAACGTCGGAGGCGATCGAGAGTTCCGACGGATGCGCCATTCGGCGACGTTTGACATGGCAGGTCCGGTAACAGTCATCTGCCTTTGGAATCGCGTTTTTTTGGTCTTTCAAAGGCCAAGAACCCACGTCGAACCACCGACAAGACTAGGAGGTATTGCATGTCTTGCCGCTGATTCAGCGAGATGAATTTGTGTCGGAAATGTAACTATTTGCGGGCTTGATTTTGGAAAGCATGGCCGGTTAGAATGCAAGCTCCAATATGGTGTGAATCCGGGGTGTGTACGCAGCACGGGCATCATGGTTATGTGCGGCTGCGCCCGGGTGGCAAGAGGGCTGCCGTTGCATCACAGGGAATCGGAAATCGAAGCGTTATCCAACCGGCGGCATGTGTGGTTGCCGCGAATCGGTTTCGACTTGTGAAGGCAGGAAGGTCCTTGTCCGGCGAAATGGCATCAACGGGCAGTCCACGAGAGCTGCTCAGCCGAGGCGTGTTGAACTAAGGGTCGCCGGGTGGTGGACCGCACAGGCAATTGGCATCGTTTGCGTCGAATGGTGTCGCCTGGTCGGAAGGAAAAGTGGGAAGGAAAAGGAGCCCCAATCCTCAGTTCGGCCGGATATTAAGCCGGTCTGGACATTGATCTCGTCGATATGCGCAATGCGCAAAGACTTAACGGAAAAAGATTTACCAGGGTCGAAGTTTATGACACTCCCCGCGCGCCGCGCGAGGGAGGTAGAAGTCTAACACATTAGGAGGATTACAAGTGACAAGAGGAAGTCGAATAGGCATTGCCGTCACCGCATTTGCGGTCATGGCCAGTGCGGTTTCGGTATCCGCCGAGAATGCCCCGGCCAATACCCCCGCTAATGGTAAGGGTGTAAAGGCAGTGGTGGATGGCCAGCAATCGAAGGTCAGTTCGGTGGCAGCGGCTACATCGCAGGCGAAAACCGCGGGACAAACCGAGGTAAAGTATTTCGGATCATCGGTGTCGGTTAAGAACAACGTTGTGACCAACGCCGATGGGACTAAGACCGCCAATTACTGGACGGAATTGGCCCCAGCCCCGAATGCAGTGGAGTCAGTGCCATACGCACCCCATGCAAAAATGGTGCAAAACGGGATCCTCGATCTCCGCGCTCACACTGCGGGTGATTATCCGAACATCTACGATGCTGCGGACATCAACTTTTTGGCGAACTTTACCGCCACCGCACATACGAGCCGTGCCAACGAAATCTTCTGGCCCGGAAACGGTGTCGTTCCCAACCTGCAAACGTATGTCCTTAAGGAAATTATTCTTCCGTTCACGCGTATCGTGAATGGTGCAGGTGTCAGCCCGGACACTTACCTGGAATTCACTTTTGGTGAGTTTGGCCCTGGCCATACTAACCTTGGAAATGTGGGATGTGCGGCGAACTTTGACCCGTCAATCGATCCCGCAACACTGATTCGCATCGTCGTTGCGACGGGCGCTGACACCAATGGTCTTTGCGAGGCTCCCTTTGGTGGTGCCAACGTAGCGACCGACGACAACGACGTATGGCGTATTAACCTGATCACCGGTGACGCAACGTCCCTGCTCGACGGAACGGTCTACCCGGGCGTTGTCATCCAGAACAACAGCCCGATGGCTGACGGTAGTGTTCCCGTAGGCAATGGCGATACGACGGTGACTGCCGCCTCTCGCGTGTTCCACGCTGAGATCGGTGAGCTTTCGGGCGTTGTGCCGAATGCGACTGTCGTGCCGAGTACAGTCACCGGAACAAACGCGGTCTGTCTCGATGCCTGGAGTCCTCCGGCTCCCGCTGGCGCACCCGGTGGCCAGATTTGGCTTAACTTTGGCTTCGGTGGAGCCATTGTCCTCAATCTCGACTTGAGCACCGTGGAGCCAACACTTGGCGAGCCCGGTTTTGGTTTTGTCACTCCTCTCCTCTCGTCAGACAATGCTGCCTTCGGTGGTGACCTGGACGGCATCCTCGAATGTGGCGAAGGCTGGTTCAGCGCCGGTGGCGGCCCTGTCGTCGTGAACGCTGCGTTCAACGGAAGTCTTGTTCCGGACTGCAACGGAAATGCGGTTCCTGATAATCTGGATATCGCAGGCACAACGTCGACCGACGTCAACGGTGATAATATTCCCGACGACTGTCAGCTAACTGAATGCAACTCAAACGGTGTCGTAGACCTTTGCGATATCGATTGTGCTGGCATTGTTCCGCCGAACGCGCTCGGACCAGCATTCCTGCCCGGTCTTTGCAGCGTTAATTACCCGGCCCAGTGTGGTCTGATCGCAGACTGCAACTCAAACGGCGTCCCGGACGATTGCGAAGCGGATTGTGACACGAACGGTACTCCAGACGACTGCGATATCACTTTTGGTGGAGCACCCGATTGCAACAACAACAGCGTTCCTGACATTTGCGATATCGATCCGAACGACCCGGACGGCAATGGGTTCTTCAACCTCGATTGCGACCTTAACAGCGTTCCTGATGTTTGCGAACGCTTCTTCCAAGACTGCAATGCTAACAATGTCGAAGACTTCTGCGACATTTTGAATGGCAACGCCAACGACTTCAATGGTGACGGTACGCCAGATGCATGCGTGGGCAACATGGTCACACTGGACTTTGAGGACACCACCGCTCAAGGCGATCCTGACTATGAGTATGTGGTGACCGAGTCCGTACATGATCAGCCTGCAGAAGGCGAAGAAGTCAATCCGTTGCTGCCGGACGATCAGACGATCGCGGCTGCACTTGACTGGTCAACGACTGACTTCACCGGCGCTGCCGGTGTGTTCACCGGTCAAACCGGAGTTGCTGACGTGACTGCCGGTTCTGTAAATGGTGGCGGTGGTGTCAATATGTTGAGGGTGTTTGAAAACTTCAATGTCGCAGGTCCGTTTGCTGTGGGCAATCCACACATTTGGTTTGCCTCGCCCGATACAGATGCTGTGTTCTCTGGGACGACTCCGGTGACACACAGCCTGTCGATGGACTTGGATTTCCCGAGTGCGGGCTACCAGGTCGATTGGGACTTCTTTGTCAGCAGTATCTTTGACACGGGTGGCAACTCCTGGCGTGTTGTTCTCTCGTTCACAACACGAGCCGATGGTTCACGTGAACTGCTCGTCTTTGACGGCGGTCCCGGACAGCCAACTGGTGTGGACTGGGCCGCAGGTGGTACCGGTCACAACGTCGAGCTCGTGATCGACTACTCAACCAACGGTTTCTCCACGGCTGATGCCGGAACAGTCCTTTGGGATGGTGCGCCGGTAGCGACGTTCGATGTTCGAACCTCCAACGGTGGTACGCTGTTCATGGATAGCTGGAGCCTCCAAAACGATGCCAACACTAGTGGCATCGCAGGAACATCCATCGATATCGACAACATCAAGCTAACGTGGAGTTCCACGCAAATCGATTGTGCTGCTTACAAGCTCGCAGATGGTTCGTCGGGTGTGGACTGCGATGGAGATGGTACTTGTGACCATTTCCAGATCTTGGCCAATCCCGGCGATGACCTGAATACCAACGGTATTCTGGACCATTGCGAAAGCTACTGCATCGATTGCAACCACAACGGTCTGCCGGATTCGTTCGAGATCGCCGATAGTAACGGCCTCGACATGGACGGGAACGGTGTGCTGGACGTTTGTGATCGACTGACGCACAGCAACAGCTTCGAAGCTAATGAATTCGGTGCTGCTGATGGATTCAGTGCTGGTCAGCTTGAAGGTCAGCAAGGTTGGCGTACATTCCTCGACGCCGAGGGTATCGTCACAGCTGATGCCTCTACATTCGCTGTAGGCTCGCAAATCCTCATCGTGCAAGATAATCCTAACGCAACCGGTGCTGATGGCCTCATCGTTGGGCCACGGTTCGACGGTGCGGGTGATGCAGACATTGAGCTGTTCGCTTGGGATATGCGTACGACGGCAACCCAGGGCGACATTGGGCTTGTGACGGTCGAAATCCTCGACCTCTGCCTCGACGCTCCGGCGGTCGTGGGTACCAGCACTGGGCTCAACGCGGCTCCGTTCCTCGAAGCCGGAAACGGAAACGTAGGAATGCGTCTGCGTCCCAACCCAGCCCAAACAGTGGTACCGTTCAACACGGTCATTGAAATGCTGGGTATCACCAGTGGGGCGCGTCAGTACAGTACGACGAACCAGGTGGCTGTTGAGGCTGCCTACCAGTCGGCAGCAGGATTCTCGGCGGGTATTGAGGTTATGAATGGGACCGGTCGTGTTCGTGGTTTCTGGGAACCTGATCAATCAACCATGCTCTTCTTCGGCAACAGCATCCACAGTGAAGGCGAGCATGTTGAGACCCAAACCTTGACCACAATTCCCTCCGGGGCTGGTGCCAACCAACGCACCAGCGGTGGTGATCGTCAAGTCCTGATTCGAATCAGCGACGACACAGGCGTTACGGGCAACGGCCAGTTCGGAACCGACAACGACAACCAGTACTGGTTCGATAACTTCGACTACAGCACGTTTGCGGACTGTGATTTTGACGGTCTTCGCGACGTCCTGTGGCTCGATGGTGGCTTGGGCATTCCGGGTGCCGGCCCTGCCAACGATGTGAATGGCGACGGTATCCCAGATCGCTGTCAGGATTGTGACAACGACTGCACGTTCGATGCGGTTGGTGTACTCCTCAGTGCGACCAGTTGTCTGGATCCGTGTGAGTTGAACGCTGCCGCTCCGGGTTGTACAGGTGGTGGTACCTCAGTGGACTGTAACGCCAACAGCATCCCCGATGCCTGTGACACGGCATTTGGTGGTCTGACGGACAACGGTGATCCCAACGACGGTCACCTGTTCATTGGTCATTACGACGCTGGCTTGGTCTGCACCTTCTTCGGTGAAGGGTCCAATGCCGCAGGATGCCAGTTCTCACGACTCGGTGGTGGCAGCGGTGACGCTGATACCAACGGCGTACCGGATGAGTGTCAGATTTCCGGTGGTGCTCCTGACTGCAACGAGAACGGCTTGGTTGACTCGGGCGAAATCGCCGCTGGTACTGCGGTGGATGCGAACGCGAACACCATTCCGGACGAGTGCGAAGACGACTGCAACAACAACGGCCGGTTGGATAGTTCTGACATTCCGGGCGGTGGTGGAAACAGTCTCGACTTGTTCCCGACCGACGGTATTCCGGACGAGTGCTGCCCAGCCGGTCAGATGGCTGGCGACTTGGATGGCGACGGTGATGCCGACTCCGAGGACTACCTCTTGATGCAGGAATGTGGTAGTCAGGTTTCGACGAGCGCCGTGGACAATCCGCTCACGACAGGCAACCCGCCCGGACCGAATGGTGCAGGTGCCGGTATCGTCGCGGGTTCGTTCGGTGGTCTGCCAGGCTTCTACGCTTGCGGTTGTGGTGACCTCAACGGAGACGGCATTGTCGACGAGTGCGACATGCAGATCTTCCAGTTGATCGTGACTGGACCGTAACTGTCATCACTGAGGACTCCCACACGGGAGAATTCAAGGTGACAATCGTTTGATCTTGTTCCGCCCGTCCCGGTTTCGATCGGGGCGGGCGGTCTTTTTTTGTCGATAGATTCCGGAAGGTGAGTCGGCCATACCGATCAAGTTGAAAATCCGGTTGGCAAACGGTATACGTCAGACGTGAAAGTCGTCGATATCAAGCATTAAGCAATGCCGTCAATACCGAGCCGCGACGACTCGGTTACGAAAGCGGGACAGTCGAACCTCAGGAGAAGACGATCCATGACCACATCAATTGATCTGGCATCCGAAAGCATCGCGGCAGTTGACCCGCAAGCCCAGCAGATTTTGGCGGCAGAAGAGGTTCGACAGCAAGGAACCATCGAACTCATCGCATCGGAGAACCACGTCTCCCCAGCAGTACGCGAAGCCGTCGGTTCGGTCTTCACCAACAAGTATGCAGAGGGCTATCCCGGCAAGCGGTATTATGGCGGATGTGAGAACATGGACGCGGCAGAAGACCTGGCACGCGACAGAGCCAAGCAACTCTTCGGTTGCGATCATGTGAACGTTCAGCCGCACTCCGGAAGTCAGGCAAACCAAGCTGTCTTTCTCGCTCACCTCCAACCGGGCGATACAGTGCTATCGCTGGATCTCGCCCACGGCGGACATTTGTCCCACGGGATGAAGGTGAATATCAGCGGGATGCTGTACAACATTGTTTCCTATGGTGTCGATCGCGAGACCGAGCAACTCGACTTCGACGAAATCCAACGCCTCGCCGAAGAGCATCGACCCAAGTTGATCATCTCGGGGGCTTCTGCGTATTCGCGGACCATCGACTTTGAGCGTTTCGCGGAAATTGCCCACAACGTCGGCGCGCTTCACCTCGCAGACATCGCCCACATCGCGGGGCTGGTCGCGGCAGATCTTCACCCTTCGCCTGTGCCCACGGCTGAGTTCGTGACAACGACCACGCACAAGACACTGCGTGGCCCGCGCGGTGGCATGATTATGTGCAAGAGCGACTTCGCAAGAAAGATCAACTCACGGATATTTCCCGGTCTCCAGGGCGGTCCGTTGATGCACGTCATCCTGGGAAAAGCCATCGCATTCGGCGAAGCGCTTCGACCGCAGTTTCGCGACTATCAACAGCAGGTACTCGACAACGCAAAAGCTCTGGCCCAATCGCTGACATCGCTGGGCAATCGCATTGTGTCGGGCGGGACGGACAACCACCTGATGCTGGTCGACCTGCGGACCAACTACCCCGACGTTACCGGCAACGACGCCGAGGGCTGGCTTGAGCAAGCTGGCATCATCGTCAACAAAAACATGATCCCTTTCGATGAGCGAAAACCGATTCATACCAGCGGGGTGAGAGTGGGCACGCCCGCAGCGACCACGCGCGGGATGGGGACGTCAGAAATGGCTGTCATCGCGGGGTTGATCGATCAGGTTCTTCGCAGCGGCGGAGACTCTGCCGTCATCAAAAAAATCAGCGGTGAGGTGCGATCCCTTTGCGATCAATTCCCGCTACATTAACCAAGCACCTAGTTCCGGAGATTGCCTCTTTGGCCTTCCCGTTCGATCGGTCTCGAAGATTCACCGCGATGTTGTTCCTGGCGCTGCTGCCGTTCACCGTGATGGCGGGGTGCGCTTCCAGCGCGTCGCTGCGTTTTTCCGACTTGAACTTCAAGCGGCTCGATCCGACCGATCCCCTTGTTGTCGACGTTGCAGCCAACTCGTGCTGGTGGTGGATCGATGGGAAGAAGGTTTGCGTCGCCTTCAACATCGGCGGCACCAATCAGAATGGCCTGGGCCGACATGAGCGGCTTGTATTCTCGCTCGTACTGAACGGTATCCCCGCTGGCACCGAGCGCGAGTATCGATTCACACGACAGGCTCTGCGTTGCTATCGCCATTTGGGAAGCGACCATTCTCGGTATGCCTCGGTCAAAGGCGTCGCCACCGTCCGTCTTTCGGCAGGCGATATCTTGTCGGGTCGATTCAGGGCGCTCGCGAAGAAGCAGGTCTTTCATGTACTGACGAATTGGACCACGGTGGGGCAGGCGTTTGTCACGGGAGAGTTTACAGCCCAGCGAAGCCGCGAACGCGGTTCGTCGATACTTGTCCAGACAGAAGAACAAGGCATGAAACGGGAACCCTTCGCGAATACGACAATGGACGGTGTGCCCAAGCCGCAAAGAGTCGTGGGGCCAGACGTACAATAGACGTGACTGGGCAATAGACGCAACTGGCATCGCGACAGGGGCATGGGCGGAAGAGAACCGAACCGGGTCGTTGGTCCGGTTGGACGATGGTAGGTAGAATACTGTGAGCCTCGGGTGGTTGTTCCCGGGGCATTCTGATTTTCGCAACGCGAGGAAACCATAGTGAACACGTTCAAGAAATTCTTGCCGGTCTTTGTGCTGTTGTTCGTCGCCGTCGAGGCAAAAGCGGATGGTGCTTTTCAATCGCTGTCCTTCGCCGATGCCGTTGCGAAGGCGAAGAAGGAAAACAAGTTCGTTTTCGTGGATTTCTTCACGACGTGGTGCGGGCCCTGCAAGATGATGGACCGGCAAACGTTTCCGGATGCCAAAGTTTCAACATGGCTCAAGAAAAAGGCGATCGCCGTCAAGTACGATGCCGAACGCGAAGTTGCTTTGGCGGAACGTTTTAACGTGCAGTTCTATCCGACGTTGATCTTCCTGAAGCCAGACGGAACTGAATTCGATCGCATCTCCGGATTTGTTCCACCCGACGAGTTTATGAAGGTAGCCCGCGGTTTGGAGAAGGGCGAGTCTTCGCTCGATCGCATGAGAAAAGAAGTTGCCG
>JAADIU010000026.1 GCA_013151185.1 Planctomycetota bacterium | reverse complement strand
GGGCAGTTCTGTTTCGGGCGATGGCCGGGCAATTGAACGCACCATCGTTTCCGTCGAACACAACGGCATCACGGGACTGGGCGAAGCAGCACCCGCGCCTTTCTACAAGCAAACGCTCGACTCCGTCGAAGCTGCCCTCGCCAACATGCTGCCGCTTCTCGGAAACGATCCCGCAGACATCGACAGCATCGTGGATCGATTGCTGGAACGGTTCGATGACGACCGGGCAGCCGTCGCAGCGGTGGACGCTGCGCTGCATGATTGGCTAGGAAAACGGGAAAATATGCCGGTTTGGAAAATGCTCGGCCTCAATCCCGCGCACACCGCGCCAACCTCGCTGACTATCGCGATCGATGACATTGCGCTGCTGCCTCAAAAGGTACGCGAGGCAAACGCGTTTGGCATATTGAAGTTCAAAGTCGGCACGAAGGACGATGTGAGAACCCTGACGGAATTGCGCCGTCTCGCGCCGGAGAAGACACTTCGCGTCGATGCGAACTGCGGCTGGCCGCCTGAAGAATTGGTCGCGCGAATTAGAGAATTGCAACCGTTTGACTTGGAACTCATCGAGCAACCGATCCCCGTCAAACAGTTTGACGCGGTCACGAAAGCACGGATGGAATCAACCATTCCGATCATCGCAGATGAAGACAGCGGCAAACCAGCAGACGTCGAGCAACTGTCTGGTGTCTACGATGGCATCAACATCAAGCTCGCCAAGTGCGGTGGCATCCGCGAGGCAAGGCGCATGATTGCGACCGCCCGCCGGCTGAATATGAAGATCATGCTTGGGTGCATGGTCGAAACTTCGCTCGGAATCTCAGCGGCTGCACAAATTGCATCCGAAGTCGATTTCGTTGATCTTGACGGGCATCTGCTGCTAACCGACGATCCATTTACCGGATTGAAGCTGGAGCGCGATGTCGTGCGCCCGAGTGATCGACCCGGTCTCGGCGTTTGGGAATCAGACTCATGCACACTCGATCAACGAAGAACGTAGAGATGGGACCGATGATCGCGGCTTGTTTTTGCGCAGCGATGGCTGCCGGTTGTCTCGGTCCTCGAAGTTTTACACCGGGCGAGCGATTGGTGCGCACCGGTGACGAGATTGTCGTATGCGGACAGATGTTCCACACCGGCACGCCTGTTGTGCTTTGGATGGACCCCGGTGGTTACGATGCCTATCGGGTGGAGTGCCGATTCGATCCGAACGCCAAACTCCCAAAGCGCCCGAGTGGCGAAGCGCAACCCAACCGCTATTCAACCGTTCGTCAGCATCTTTCCGAGCAGATGAAAACGAAGGTGCGCGATGACGGCTGGTCGCTGGAGGAGTTGCAGGAGCACGTTGACTTGTTTGTGATTCACTACGATGTATGCGGAACGTCGAGGCAGTGCTTCAAGGTGTTGCACGACATCAGCGGCCTCAGCGTGCATTTCTTGCTCGACCTTGACGGGACGATTTATCAAACGCTCGACCTCAAGGAGCGCGCGTGGCATGCAGCCAAGGCGAACGATCGGAGCATCGGGATCGAAATTGCCAACATCGGGGCGTATGAAGATATGAAAGTCCTGGACCAATGGTACGCCCACGATGAAAACGACAAGCCGTATGTTACCCTGCCAAAGTGGATGAAAATCAACGGCATCAAAACGCCAAACTACGTCGTCCGACCCGCGCGGGACGAACCCGTTCATGGTAACATCCAAGGGAAGGATTTGATCCAATACGACTTGACCGACGCACAGTACGATTCGCTGTGCAAACTGACCGCAGCGTTGAACGTTGCGCTGCCAAAAATCGCACTGGACTATCCGAAGCTCGACAGTGGGGAACCGCGAACCACTGCCCTCGATGAAAGTGAGTTGGCTGAGTTCCGTGGGGTGCTGGGACACTACCATGTGACGACGCGCAAGATCGATCCCGGACCCGCGTTTGACTGGGAACGTGTCATCCAACGGGCACGAACTCTGCGACGACGCTAACCTTAAAGAATGAGCACGACGTGACAACCGCCGCACACACATCCAAACCGCGCCCGGCGCAAAAGCTGACGCCCGCGATGCAGCAATACGTTGACCAAAAAAAACAGGTCGGTGATGCGCTGTTGCTGTTTCGCATGGGCGATTTCTACGAAATGTTCTGGGAAGATGCCGAAACCGCATCGCACGTTCTTGGCATTGCACTGACCGCGCGCAACAAAGGCGCAAATCCGATTCCCCTCGCGGGCATCCCCTACCACGCGCTCGACAACTACCTGCGAAAGCTCGTCGATGCCGGCTTCAAGGTGGCAATTTCCGAGCAGGTGGAAGATCCAAAGAAGGCGGTCGGTGTCGTCAAGCGCGAAGTCGTACGCATTGTCACACCGGGTACGCTCACCGACGAAAACCTTCTCGACGATCAAACGCAAAACACGCTGGCTGCGGTCTGCGTGGACGGGTCGTCGGTTGGGCTTGCGACCGTTGAATTGGCTTCGGGGCGGTTTGAAGTTTACGACACGATGACGGCAGGCGTCATGGACGAACTCGTTCGACTTGGAGCCGCAGAGTTGATCGTGGAGGATGAGCCCTCCGGATCGGTGGCGGAATTCACCGAACGCGCATCCACCGATCTCGACAGCGCCATCGCCCGTCGAAGCCCGCACGAATTCACCGTGGACGCTGCCGAGCGCACGCTGCTAAAACATTTCAACACAACCACGCTCGAAGGGTTCGGCTTTGGCCGCATGACGCTTTCGCTTCGGGCGGCTGGCGCGATCATCGCGTACTTAAATGAAACGCAAAAAACCTCGCTCGATCACATCACAACCATCCGCCGACAAAATACAGCACACCATGTAAGCATCGATCAGAACTCGTGGCGGGCACTTGAAATTGAACGCAGCATTCGCGGCGGTTCTCGCGAAGGAAGCCTGTTAGCCGCTGTCGATCTCACGATCCACCCCATCGGAAGTCGACGTCTGCGCGAGTGGTTATGTCGCCCCCTGCTCGACAGCGACGCCATCCAAAATCGACAGGAAGCCGTCGGGGCGTTCGTCGCCGATGAAGCGTTGCGACGCGATCTTCGCAAAGACCTCAA
>JAADIU010000144.1 GCA_013151185.1 Planctomycetota bacterium | reverse complement strand
CGGTCAGGTGGTGGGCACATTGCCCTATCTGAGTCCGGAGAGAGCAACCGGGTTCACAACCTTGGACGTGCGCAGCGATGTTTATGCGATGGGCGTCCTACTATTTGAAGTATTGACAGAAACCTACCCTTACGACGTCGTGGGAAACAAGGAGGTCGCGAGAGAGAATATCATTCGGGCAAAACCGCTGAGTCTGAGGGAAGGACTGGCTCTTGGTAACTCACTAAGCTCCCTCAACCCCGGAGAACTCGACAACGATCTTCAGGCGATCGTGTCGATGGCAATTGCAAAGGACAAGCACGACCGCTACCAGTCAGCGGCTGCACTCGCAGACGATCTGGACCGCTATCTCACTGGCGGTGTGGTTCAAGCGCGCATCGACCAACGCTGGTACTTGGCCAAGCGAATGATGCGGAAGTATCGAATACAGGCTGCCGCGACCGCCGTCGTCTTCGCACTGTTGATTTGGTCGAACCTCCGAACCAGAACGCATCAGTTGGCCGCGCAGCAAGAACGAGATTCAGCCAGGAAGTTCGCCTCGTTGGCTCAAAGCACGCTTGGCCATTTGGTGACAAAAGTCGATGAGGAGATCGGATCACTGGCTGGCGGCAAGGTGGTTCGCCAAAGCCTGCTAAACGACGTCGCGGACCGACTCCACGAGATGAACGGTCTTGTTGGGGCGAACGCGTCGCTGGCGTCGTTGTCGATTTCGCTGCACGAAAAGCAGGGAGACGTTGCTCGCTCTGACGGCCGCGCGAAAGAAGCCGAAGCATACTATTTGCAGGCAGCAGGTGAACTTGACGATGCGGACGATGAATCGGTCCAGGCGATTCGCGCCCGCCTCTATCGCAAAGCGGGCAACGCTTCAGCAGATGGCCGCGCCCATTTTCAGCTAGCTCTGGAGAACGCGCGGGCATCCGGTATCCATGAAGAACTTGCCCGCGTATTGGTCGATGCCGCGCGCGACGACTACCTGCGTGGCGAACATGCGCAGGCTGGCCGTTACCTGGATGAAGCGTTGAATTTGCTCAACGAAAGAATTGATGATGAGCGATTGCTAGCCAGGGCACTTGAGTGGGACGGAGGCATACGAATCAAGTTGGGCGACTTGTCGCGATCGCGCGATTCGCTCTTGCGCTCGCTGGAAATTCGCGAACGACTATTGACAGATAGGCCATTTGACGTTCGCCTGAAACGCCGCCACATGATCGCATCGACGGAACTGGGGACCGTATTGGCGAAGGAGGGAAACTATGAGGATGCGATCGCCCACGCCAGTTCAGCCGTATCGACCGGAAAATACCTGCACAGTATTGATGCAAGCAATCCTGACTACAGGCAAGGGTTGATCTCGTCCTCCACTAGGCTTGCGAGCGTCTATCGCAAATCCGGTGATGTGGTATCAGCTCTTGATGCCGCCAACGCTTCGGTCGCTTGGGCACGATCCTTTCTTGAAGACAAGAAGAAAAACACCCAGGTGCTACGGCAATTGGGGTTCGCGATGGAAGAACGCTCCAGGATCAACCATGCTTCCAGCCACTTGGTGCAATCACTGGAGGATGCTCAGTCTGCATTGGCGGTTCGCAAGTCGTTGTCCGAAACTCAGCCGGAGAATTTTGACTTCAAAGCTGAGTTGGCGAAGTCGCGCGAATCGGTGGGTTCTTGCTTACAGCGCGTCGGTCGTCATGTAGAAGCATATGAGTACTTGTTGGCGGCATTACACGCGCATCAGGGGCTCCTGAATATACAACCCAATGTACCAGACCGAGTGAAAAGATTGGCTGCTGCCGGGCTGAACTTGTCGGCTTGGCACATTCGGCGTAAGACTCAACTCAACGATGATATCGCGCGGGAGCTATTGAAGACGGCAGAAAATTTATTACTCTCTCGTTGGCACCGACTCAGCACGACCGAGATCGTTTTCTTCGCGCACTCCGAAAAAACCGCTCTATCATTGATCAACGCAAGCACAAAACTCCTATTGATCATTGAACAGATAAACAAACGTTTTGCAGTTTGAGTTTTTCTCTTTTGAGGAATGATCGGAGCAGTGTTTGGCGGCTTTGGATGTGATGCATCGATACATGAACTTGCCACTCCAAATCATCAACATCGTTCGGGATGTCGTTCGCCAATTCCGCGTGCTTGCTATGTTGCCACACAGCTTCCACCGGATTGAGGTCCGGCGCGTAGGGCGGCAACCATTCGATGTGCAGGCGGCTGAAGCGTTCGGTAGGGTCGATGCCCAGACCCCAATAACTCGATGGCCCGAAACCGCTGCCGCTCCAATTCGCTTGGACTTCCACATGTTCTCATACAACCATAGATCAGCAAACATAAACAGATTCGTTTAACTAATCAAAGATCATTAAGCACCCGCCGGCGGTGGTCCTGGAGACGGAGGCGGTATTTGGATGGGCCTCGGTTTATTTGATTGCTCGCCCGGTTGAAACGATGGTAGCCGATGGGCGTATGATGCCTCCGGCTTCGGATAGGGATCGGGCGAGGGCGGCGAATCGGGAATGGCCCGTCGCAGCGCAGTGAAGAGTAGCCACATCACCAACAAGCCGAAGGGTGCCAACGGTAGCAAATCATACCAACGCGCGGCTAGCTCATAGTGAATATCAAGGTCGACGAATTGAAGAATCGACGGGCCGACCTCTTGGCAAGAGATGTCGCGGTGCGGCCACATCCACGCGCAGAATGCGGTGACACCGCCAAGCCCGACACCCACAAGGCCTTCGCCCGCCACCAATCCGGAAGCGCCAAGCACGCCCGCATCGTGTCCACTCGATGTATCGTTTCGATGCACGCGGTCAACGAATAGCCGAATCAATCCACCAATCATGATCGGTACCGAAAGAGCAAGCGGAAGGTAAAGACCCACCGCAAACGGTAGGCACCCGATGCCCATGAATTCGACTACCAATCCTGCGGCGATTCCGATGCCAATGAATAACCACGGTAGGTTTCCGTCAAAGACTCCGTCAAGCAGCATCGCCATCAGGTTGGCTTGCGGTGCCTTCAGCGCGTTGGGGCGGTCTTCGGTGAAGCCGTATCCCTTGTGCAAAAGAAAGATCACGCCCGCAACACACAAAGCCGCTGTGAGCACGCCTATGAGTTCGCCGATCTGCTGCTTCCATGGCGTCGCCTTCACGAGGTACCCCGTCTTGAGGTCCTGCGAGCAGTCGCCCGCGACCGCAATCGCGATGCAAACAATCGCACCCACCGAAAGCGCAGTGATCTTGATGGCCTGCGTGTCTACGACGCCAAACAGGAAGTCGGAGGCATACAAAAAAAGTAGCGACGTGCCGAGTAGCGTCGCGATGGTCATGCCCGAAGTCGGATTTGAACTGCTCCCGATTTCACCCACAAGCCGCGAAGAAACCGTCACGAAAAAGAACCCGAAAACGCACACAAGGATTGCACCCTGCCAACCGGTTTCCAACCAGGGCAAGTTCCACAGCAGTGCAACCACAGCCACCACGCCGCCCGCGACGAGAATGAACGGCAGGTCGCGCGTTGTGCGATCGTCACCGCCTTTTCCCGCAAACATCGCGACGAACAGGTGCCACATGGACCCGAAAATCGTCGGAAAGCTCTTGAGCAAGCTAAGCAGTCCGCCAATCGCCACCGCGCCTGCGCCGACATACTTGATGTATTTGGAGTGAATCTGGTCTACGCTCATTTCGGTGATGGGCATCGTCGAGGGGAACTTCGTCCCCGGTGACGAAATCGTCATCGCTTCAATTTCGTCAGACCCGGAAGGTTCGACCTTGTTGCTCAACCCGTGCAACACGAGCGTGACCATGCCGAGTGGAATGGGCTCCTTCTTCGTGGGCGAAGGCGAATACTCCGACGTCATCAGCAACGGTCCCTTAAGATCAACCGAAAGCCCGGTGGCATCTTCAAGAACGCTGGCCCGCGCGTCGTAGACGGTCGATCCGTCGAACAGGCTGACCACGTTGACCGGATGTTGGCGGTGCTGCTTCGCGTCGAAGTACCCCATGTCGTATTGTTGGCTCAGGTCAAGGGCGATGCGCTCTTTGTCGTTGGCGATCTTATACTTCAATGTGTAGGTGACGACGGCAGTAACCTGGTTTGCACCGGGCTGGCTGGTTGAGGCGACCAGAACCTGGCCTGAGGGCGTACGGGAAATATCCACAATCTCGATTTGTTCAAGCGGAGTCTGCGGTGCATTGTAGGTTTGAATGTTGAACGCGGTCTGTGTGTCACCTTCTCCCGAGACCGCATGCAAAACCACGTCGATCCATCCCGGTTGAATCGTGCTGGAGGTTTTGTACACGGGGGGATCGAAGCGATCCAAGGTGAGTGTCTGTCCGTCAATACGCTGACGCGCGCTATACACCCGGTTGCCTGCGGTGATCCCTCCAATTTTGACGTTGCCAAGATCGAACGTGTCTGGAAGTTCAATCGATAGACCACTGCTCGTGCTGTCGAGCGCCTGCGTTGTCTCAAAGCAAATGAGCGCCGTTGCGCTGCCTTCACTGCGCCCGTCGGGAATCAGCACAGCGCGATTGGACCGCTCCTCGGCTGGCGCGGGCGAAATGCTTACTGCTGATTGTTCAAGGATGGGTCCAAACGGCTCGGAACCAAAAAACGAAACTGCGGGAATCAATACAAACCAACCCAGGACCGCGCCCGAAAGCATGTACGCAGAAATGCGTGGTCCGATGATGTATCCCACGCCCAGAAGTGCGGGCGAAGCGTCGAGCGTTGCCTTGGTCCGCATCTGGCTGACCCCGACTGTGGCGATGTTGCGCCAAAATCCGAGACCGCGCAGGATTTCATAAAAGCAACTGATCCCCATGCCCCAGAAGACGGTCTTGGCCAACCCACCACCGCGCTGCCCGGCTTCGAGAACTTCGGCGCAGGCCAACCCCTCGGGGTATCGCAGGCGACCATGTTCCTTGACGATCAAATAGTGTCGCAGGGGGATCATGAACAAAACGCCCAGCGTGCCGCCAATCGCTGCCCACACGGCGATCGTCCAGTAGTCCGGACTGATGCCCATGATGAAAAGCGCGGGCACTGTGAACACAACACCGGACGCCACCGCAGTCCCAGCCGACCCGATGGTTTGAACGAGGTTGTTTTCCAGAATGCTGCCGCTGCGGAAGAGGCCCCGAAGGACAGCCATCGAAATGACAGCGGCTGGTATCGAGGCGCTCACAGTCATGCCGACTTTGAGGCCCAAAAAGGCGCTCGCCGCGCCAAAGACGAGACCGATCAGAATGCCGAGGATGACCGCCCTGAAAGTGAATTCGCGCCCGTTGTCCATGGATTCGCCTCTACACGCCAAGATGATTGCACGTCTGCCCAACGGATGGATCGCCCGCATGATACGGGGCGCTTGCTCGTTTGTGAATTCGCGCGCTTCTCGGTGTGCTTTTTCCGCGTTCGATCAGGTTGAACGTCGCGCCCGCATAGCCATGGGATGCCACGGCGAAGTTACAAGTCCGTTACTGCCTCGCAAGGCAGATCGGTCGCCAGCGTGCAGGGCGATTGATGGCCGATTCCGCTACGATAATAGCGGTTTTTCGGCGGCTTCGGTGGGCGGTCGAACCCGTGCAAGTGACACGCCTGTGCATTGCTTATGTGGCCTAACAATGCGATCATCCTCAGAGGCTTGATCGGTTTGAAGCCGATTGATTATAAACGGTTCAGTGTATGCAGAGTTGCACCGCCCGGTGGTATTACGGGGCGGGTTCACAGGAAGAATCCCGACGCGCCATGACATGGGGCGGCGGCAGATCATTCGAGGTTATTGGAGGCTATGATGACTCGTTCAACATTCCGGGAAGCGGGAACCGCTTCGTTTTTGTTTCGTCGGTCAGCAGTTGCGACACTCGCATTGGCGGGCGTTGTGATCTTTGCTGGTGCAAACGGCGCTTTCGCTCAGGCGGGTGGATCAAAGCCCGCAACCGGTGAAGTTCCGGTTAGCACGCAACCCACGGATGCCCCACAGATCAGCCCGGTCGAACCCACCCACGATTTCGGCAAGGTGTGGATGGGCAAGAACCTCAAGCACACGTTCGTCATTAAGAACACAGGGAACAAACCGCTCAAGATCACCCGCGTCAAACCGTCCTGCGGATGCACCAAAAAGGGCAAGCACCCGACAGAAATCGCTCCGGGGCAGTCCGGTGAATTTACGTTCGGGCTTGCCACCAAGAAGCTCAATGGCAAGTTCACCAAAGCCATCACCATCACCACGAACGACCCGAAGAAAAAGTCGACCATCTTGAAGCTCGTTGGAGAGGTTCAACATTTTGTCGCGGTGAAGCCAAACGCGGCGACGTTTGGAAATGTCAAAGCCGATTCCATCCTGACCAAGACATTGAAGGTGCGAAACAACACCGGATCGAAGCTCAGTATCAAGCTGGCTGAGGATGCGAGCAAGGGATGCTTCGTCGCAGAGTTGGCGGAGGTTGTTCCCGGAATGGAATACGAGTTGACCGTCAGAGCCCAGCCGCCATTCGCGAATGGAAACAACAGCCACACAATCAGGCTTCTCACCGACCACCCCGATCAGAAGGAAGTTCGCATCCGGTGTCGCGCGACGCTCCCGCGACGTCTGGAAGTGGGCCCTCCGCGGCTTCGTATTGCCAGCGGAACGAAGAATTCGTCTGATCGAATATTGCGGTTCACGAACAACGGTGACAGCCTGGTTCACCTTACGAGCGTCACAACATCGGCTGACACCGACAAGCTCAAGACCAAATTCAAGGCACTAAGAGAGGGTCGAAGCTATATGGTGACGGTGACCATTCCTGCCAACTACACACCGCCCGCCAGCGGGGTGTCGATTGTTCTCCACACAGACGATTCAGAGACACCAGAGTTGAAGGTGCCCATTCAGTCGGCCAAACGCCCGGCAAAACCACGCAAGACCCCGCCCGAGTTGATGCTGGGTAAGGCAGCGCCGGCGAAAGTGGCGAAGACGGTCGCGGGTGATGAGATCAATATCGGCGGCAAATCCGAAGAGGTGGAAGTGATCGTGTTCTATGCGTCTTGGTGTGGCTTCTGCAAGAAGGCCCTTCCGAAACTGGAAACGCTCAGCCAAAGTCTCAAATCGTCCAACAAGAAGGCGAAGATCATCGCGATCAACCTTGACGCCCCAGGCGGCCGAAGGGGTCGTACGCAAGAGCAATCGATTAAACACTACGAGGGCATGAAACTTTCGATGCCCTTGGTACTCGATCCTACGAAACAATATGGGGCACCTTACAAGGTGCGGAGTTTCCCCACGATGTTCGTCGTGGGTCAGTCCGGTATCGTGGAGTCGGTTCACGTTGGTGCAAGAAAAGGTTTCGAGAACATTCTAGCGAAGGAGATCGATACGCTGCTTTCGGGCAAGAGCCTCGCCAAGCAGCTACCGGAAGCCAAGAAGATGTCTCAAGCCACCGCAGCCAAGGTGAAGGGCAAATCGCTCGAGGTCAAGCAAGCCACCGTGGGAAGCCGAAAGGCAAAGGGGGCCGTGCGTACCGTTGTTGGGGCTGAAGGCGTGAAAAGCAAGACCGAATAAAACTGTCGCTGAGTCGAAGTCGCACAAATATCATCGCGGGGTGCCGAGGGGTTGATTCCTTTCGGCACCCCTTTTCATTCGCAAACCTGCCGCGAGCAGTCTTCGAGTTCTTGCACGTTCCGATATTGATTGCGTTCACAGCGCACGAAGCCACGTTGGTTGGATGATCCACAACACCACGCCTTAGCTGACGATCGTGTGCCTCTCAAACCACATTCGATAAGTCGTTTGCGCGCAGGGGATTGAGGTCCACAGTCCTCGCATCTGCATGAAGTTGTGTTGACAAAAATCACCAACTATCACATCCCGACGGGAAACTGTGGCTGGTTGCGCTACGTTGTCGCGTCGTAACCTATTTTTTTCCAAAGACTTACGACTCGGTGAAAGAATGGAGGGCGTGCGTGCCATTCAAAAGTGCAGGGGTTTACGGTGTGAGACGGCCCGCCGTCAATGATCGGTGTCAGTGGAAAAAGGCATTGCTGCCGCCGTACAATCAAACGCACGTCGCGCGTTGCGGCGGCCCATGGAGGCGAAAAAAATGACGAACGAAAATACGTTTCAAAAGAAGCTGGCTGAATTGGTCGCCGAAATCGGGACACTGCCCGAGGACGATCGGGAGAAGCTGCAAGTGCTCGCCGAGGAAACCCGCGACCGTCACCAAAAACTCAAGCAGACGGTTTCCAATCTCCACGAGAGCATCGACTTTCTGCGCCTTTCGATCAAGTACCTGCTCTTCGATCTGGAAGCCACCCGCCGCGAAAACGTTCAGATGCGAAAGATCCTTGAAGAGGGCAACAAGAGCGACCAGGATTTCGAATAAGGATCAGCCTGCAAACAGGTTTGAATTGAATCGTTAAACCGAACCCGCCTGCGTCAGATTTGATGCGGGCGGGTTCTTTGTGTTTCGGCGGGTTTTGGTGTGTTGCTATTCTTCGTCGGCGTCGACGATGCCGAGTTCTCTAAGGGCGAGCAGGGCGGCTTGCTGTTCGGCTTCTTTTTTGTTGGGTGCCCACGCACTGCCGAATCGGCGCGATGCGATGACGACCGCGACTTCAAAACACTTGCTGTGATCCGGCCCCTTTTCGTCGAGGGCTTCATACTTGGGTGTGGCGCTCAGGTGCTTTTGTGCATACTGCTGGAGCGAGGACTTGTGGTTGTCCATGTTCTTGGAATCCACCATGCGCTCGATGTGCTTGACCAGATGGGGAACGAGAAACGCCTTCGTCGCTGCAAGGCCCGCGTCCAGATAGAGCGCCGCGATGAACGCTTCCAAAACCCCGGCTCGAACGGACGAAGGAACGCTGTTGCTCTCGGTCATCCCCTTGCCAAGTCGAAGTAAATCGCTCAACCCGATGTCGTCGGCGATGTGGGCGCAGACCTTGCGCGACACGACGACCGACTTCACCTTGGTCATTTCGCCTTCGAGTTTGTTGGGGTATCGTAGGAACAACTCTTCACACGCGATCACACCGAGGATGGCATCGCCCAGAAATTCGAGGCGTTCATTGCTCGAAAGACGACAGTCTGCAAGGGATGCGTGGGTGACGGCGGACACCAGCAGATCGATGTCCGCAAAACGATGGCCCGCGAGTTCCTGGGCGCGGTTTAGCAATTCAGATTGGGGCACGTCTGGACTCCTGACAGGCCCGTGGCGAACCTCCCAAGGATTGCTAAAACCCTCGCGAAGTTCGCCATGAGCCGGTCCACACAAGATCAGCACGGTCTTGCGGACCGGTGAAGCGAAACAGATCGTACGAAGTTCATCGGAGCAATGGGCACACACATGAACGCAGCGCGTGCAAGTTCCGCTGAAAATGAACCAAGGTCCGATAGCGCCACCGTCCAACACCGGTGCCAATACTGCGTGTAACGCGGGCGGCATCGGTGCCTGCGTCAACTACGCAAGTGCGCTTCGCAGGGCGTCGGCTTGGGGGGTTGCTTCCCAAGTGAAGTCGGGCAGTTCACGCCCAAAGTGCCCGTGGCGAGCCGTTTCAAAGTAAATCGGACGCAGCAAGTTCAACCCGTTGATGATGCCTGCCGGGGTCAGGTCGAACGTATCTCGGATCGCTTCCGACATTTTCTCATCGTCGACTTTGCCTGTACCGAACATTTCTGCCCGAACGCTGACGGGCTCAGCCACGCCAATGGCATAGGCCAGTTGAACCTCAGCCTGATCGGCTAGGCCGGCTGCGACGATGGACTTGGCGATGTTTCTGCACATGTATGCAGCGGAGCGGTCCACCTTGGTCGGGTCCTTACCGCTGAACGCGCCACCACCGTGGCGGCCACGACCTCCGTAGGTGTCCACGATAATTTTTCGCCCGGTCAATCCTGCATCACCGTGCGGTCCGCCGACCACGAAACGCCCGGTCGGGTTGATGTGGAACTTAATGCTGTCGGACCAAAGGCCTTCGGTCTCGCGATCGACGACCGGCTTGATGACTTGTTCGATAATGGTCTTGCGCGCACTGTCGAGCATGTTACCATCGTCACCGGTAACTTCGTCGGTGTGCTGCGTCGAGATGACAATGGTTTCGATTCGAGCGACGCTGTTGTCACGGTTGTATTCACATGTAACCTGCGATTTGGAATCGGGTCGCAGCCACTTGATGTCGCCCGATAAACGCGCCTGTGCCAATTGCTCGACCAAACGATGCGACAGGTGAATCGGCAAGGGCATCAGCGGTTTGGTTTCGCGACATGCAAAACCGAACATCAAACCCTGGTCGCCTGCTCCCTGCTCGACGTGTAAACCGGAGCCTGCATCAACGCCTTGGGCGATGTCAGCCGACTGGCTATGAATCGCGCGAAGCACGGCGCAACTGCGGTGATCGAATCCGCCGGCTGGATCGTCGTAACCGATTTTTTTGATCGTGTTGCGGATCGTGGTTTCGGCATTGGCGAGCGCTTTCTCCGCCGCGTCGACACTGGTGCGTACTTCACCGGCGCATGTGACCAGCCCGGTGGTGACCAATGTTTCGACTGCACAACGAGCGTGCGGATCGTGCTCGAGCAGGCTGTCTAAAATAGCGTCTGAAATTTGGTCGCACACTTTGTCCGGGTGTCCCATCGACACGGACTCAGACGTGAACAGGTGCTTACCCGAATTGGAACTTGCAGCCACGGCGTACTCCTTCTTTCTAACCACCGGAGAATGCAACAATGTGCGTCGCGGCCCGGTTGATGGTTGATCGGTTGTATGGTTATTACTGTGCCAAATCGCTCAGCAGAACCTGCAATCTTAGTGTATCGGGCGTTCTTGACAACCGCTGACGGATGAATTGAGAACCATCGCCATCCTGCCGGTGCCACGGCTCTGTGAATCGTGCGGACGCGGGTGCCCCATCCTTGAGCGCAGCGGAAGGGTGGGGGACTGACGGGAGATGCTGGCGTTGAAACTGTTTTAATGCGGTTGAATGACGATGGATTTCGGATCGGTCGGGCAATGCTGCTCGCACACCCCGCAGCCGACACAAGCAGGGTTCCCCACGATGGGCGGTCCCGAACCCTCGAACCGAAGTGCCGTCTCACCGATGGGGCACATATCCACGCACACGGTGCAGTCTTCCGAAGCGGTGCGCAGGCATTTCGACGGGTCCACTTTGGCTGAACCCATGTCGATTTCGGAGGCAAGCGTCAACGGGCGAAGCGCACCCGACGGGCAAACGTGCGTACACAAAAGCCCATCGCAAACAACACACGCAGCAAGACTGGCATCGATCGCCGGTGCCGGTTTGACGGAAGCGCCTGCCGGCTGATCGGCGGGCAACATCATCTTGATGGCGTTGGCTGGGCAGGCGGAAACACATTCGCCCGATTGATCGCAAGTACGAGCAAAAATAATTTCCGGAACCGCACCCGGCGGACGCAAAGGCCGCCTCGGCTGCGTGCGGCGGGTCAAAGCAGAACGACGAGGCGGCGCGACCTTTTCTTTTTGTTCCTTATCGCCAGGAAGAAACTCCGTCAACGAGTCCACCATACGAGCAAGCCCCTGGCGAAAAAACTGACGGCGATGATGTTTGTCGTCGGACATGATGATTCAATATGTTGGCTGCACCAGCCCGGCGATTTCCCATCTACTTCGCTTATCGATTCGGTTGTCGCAGGTCCTCCGGCTCGTCGAATCTATTACATGACTGACGACACTCAGAAGGGGGATCGCTGGGACACTGAGATCACCGAGCAGTTCGAAGAGACTCACGTTTGGATTCTCCGCCTCGCGCCGTACACCAGGGTGCCATTAAATCGTCCCTTCTGAAACGTCCTCTCGACAGACGATTAGCGGGACTTTCGTCGACGGCGCCGTGCGACAATGGACAGCCCGACGCTCATTATGAGCAGCGATTGCGGTTCCGGGATGGTGAGCTTGAACGCTCGCAGTTGGCCGGCGGAACTATTGATCGCAAATCCTGCGATGATGTTACCGTCATCCGAGATGCTGTTGGCTTGCGCAAGCCTCCAACCGCCCAAGTCGATTCCAAGTTCATTCATCGCCACGAGATTCAAATCCCGTACCCCCTCATCCTCGTCCCAGAATAAGGCGGTGATGTTTGCCTCGTCCAGCCCCCAGCCGACTATTATTGACCCATCGTCCGAAACATCCAACGCTGCGCTTGAAAATTGCCCTCCGGCTAAATCGCCCAGGCCTACCATACCGGTCGACTCGGTCCATCGAAATGCTTCACGACCATTGGCTGAGTTGGAAAAGCCCACAATCACAGTGCCGTCCGCTGACATGCCTTGGGTAAACGACCTGGAACTACCGCCATCCAATTCGCCGAGCCCTTGCATCCCGCCGCTTTCAGTCCAACGGAATGCTTCGCTGCCATTGTCGCCGACTGAAGTCCCGGCGATTACGCTACCGTCCGTTGATATCACGCCACCCGTGCTGGAAAAGCTTCCTCCCGGAAGGTCGCCGAGAGGCTCAAAACCGCCGGCTGAACTCCAGCGAAATGCTTCGGTACCGTTATCACTATTACCCGTGCCCGTTACATACATGCCGTCTCCGGAAACACCAAAGGCGGCACTCCCGAACGTCCCACCCGGAAGATCGCCCAATCCGACGATTCCAGTTCCCTGTGTCCAAATGAACGCCTCATCACCGTTCCCGGAATTGCTTCTTCCCACAACCGTCGACCCATCGAAGGAAACGCCAAATGCAGTGCTGTCTACTTCTCCCCCGGCCAATTCCCCAAGCGGCTCCGCAATCTTCGATCCTGACCATCGTGCGGCGTTTTGGTTCTGGAAAATGCTCCCTTGACCGCTGAGTCCGACCGCAGTGCTGCCGTCTCCCGAGATGCGCCACGCGCCGCTAATAGAATCGGCTGGCAATGTGCCCAATATCTCAAGAGCAGGGGCGCCGGCTGCAACTGAGTACCCAGGCGCAAATATCAGAGCCAAGGCCGTGGCCCAACCAATAATAGAGGCTTTAGGGTTCGCGCTGCGCGCGCATTTACGTGATAGAATTCCGTCCGACATGATCTCTCTCCTCCGTATTCAAATAGCCTGAAGCTATACAAAACGACTCTCTCTAAACCGGAGGATAACGGAAGGAGATTGATTTTTCAAGTCAAATGAGGGCCGATACGAGAACTCACATTCGCTCTGTCGAAGATTCCATTCTCAGACGCTGTGACCGATTGGCCGGGTGGTCTGTGTTCATGGGGAAGAATACGCACCGTGTGACTTGTAACCTGGTGATAAGTACAGACTGCTGTGATCGTTACGTCTTTCAGGTTCTTGGAGGAACAAGGTGAGCAGCGGTAGGAGGCAAACGGTGTATCGCGCGCTTGCCCAGTTGGTCGAACGGACAATGATGATCAAGTGCGGTCGCCTTAGCAAAGCGCGGCGTAGGTCATTACGGTTAGGAATGCGACCTTGGCCTTTCGGCGGAAGAACCAGTAGACGGTGAATCGGTTGAATTGCATTGGATGGCTCCTCTCGCCTCTTGGGCGGGGCGGTTGACTCGATCCTCTGCACGAACATGTTGCAACGGGCTGGCCACGGACGGTCGTTGCGGGGGGCGGCGGCGTACCGTTTCCAAACGTTTGTGGCTCAACGGGTTATGCGCGGTGAATCGCCGCGTTGGGCTATCGGACGTTCTCGATTGTACGGGTGTGTTGGTTTTGGGCAACGCTGACGGGTGGCGCGTTGACCGAACGCAACGCGCGGTGGTGGCAGGGCGGTGAATGGTGCAGCTGTCCTGGCCATACAACGCAAGGTAGCTGTGCTTGGGTGGCCCATCCCCTTCGGGGTTGGGGGACGGGCACTTTGTGGGATGGTGGATTATCTGTTAGATACGCCTCTCCGCTGGCTGGGGTTGGTAGTCATGCGTAGGGTGCGGCCGGGACGCACGCTACGCGAACTGTTCCCCACCCCCAGAGGGGATGGGCCACCCTGGCCGAACAGAAATGCGGTGCGTCCGGGACGCACCCTACCGATGGTTCGCACCGTTTTGATCACCGGGGATCGACCACAAAGGACGCGCATTGAATGGCCGCACAATCAAATCAATCTAAGGCAAATCAATCGAAGCCAGATAAGTCGAAGCCAGATAAATCGAAGTCGGACAAGATGGAAAAAATCGTCTCCCTTTGTCGGCGGCGAGGGTTCATCTTTCAGTCCAGCGAAATCTACGGGGGCATCGGTGGGTTTTGGGATTATGGCCCGCTTGGCACCGAGTTGAAACGCAACATCAAGGACGCGTGGTGGCAGGACATGGTGCGCAATCCGCCAGCTGGCCCGAATGGCAAAGCGTTTCAGATGGTCGGCCTCGATTGCTCGATCATCATGAATCCGAAGGTGTGGGAGGCGTCCGGGCATGTTGGCGGGTTCAGCGATCCGATGGTCGATTGCAAGGCGTGCAAGGGGCGCTTCCGTGCCGATCAAACAGCCGACACCGCGTGCCCGAAGAAACCCAGCAAAATGGTGGGAGAGCACAAAGAATGCGACCTGACCGACCCGCGCGAATTCAACCTCATGTTCAAGACGCACATCGGGGCGCTGGAGGGTTCTTCGTCGGTGGCGTACCTGCGACCCGAAACGGCGCAAGGCATCTTCGCGAATTTCAAGAACGTGATCGATTCATCGCGCGTTAAGCTGCCGCTTGGCATCGCACAAATCGGCAAGAGCTTTCGCAACGAGATCAACCCGCGAAACTTCACCTTCCGCTCGCGCGAATTCGAGCAGTACGAAATCGAATTCTTCTGCCACCCCAGCGAAGCCGACGAGTGGTACACCTTCTGGCGCGACGTGCGGCACGCTTGGTATGTCGGCCTTGGTTTGCGAAGCGACATGCTTGTGCTGCGGGAACATGAGGGCAAAGAACTCGCCCACTATGCCAAGGGATGCGCCGATGTCGAATACGATTTTCCCTTCGGGATGGCCGAGCTTGAAGGCATCGCCAACCGAACCGATTACGACCTCAAAGCACACATCGAAAAGAGCGGGAAAGACCTGTCGTATTTTGATGATCAACGGAAAGAGCGTTTCGTTCCGTACGTCATCGAGCCGTCGGGCGGGGTAGATCGCAGTCTGCTCGCCTTCATCACCGAGGCGTACACCGTGGATGAAAACCGCGCCAGCCCGGAGTTTATGAAGTTTCACCCGCGCCTCGCACCCATCAAAGCCGCGATCTTCCCGCTGGTGGCGAAGGACGGCATGCCCGATATTGCGGAGCCGATTTACAACGAGCTGCGCAAGCATTACGCGTGTCAGTACGACGCTAAGCAGTCGATCGGTAAGCGTTACGCCCGCATGGACGAAGCCGGCACGCCGTTTTGTTTCACGATTGACGGGCAGTCCAAAGAAGATGGAACAGTTACAGTCCGAAATCGAGACGACGCCAGTCAAGACCGCATCGACAAATCGCGGTGTCTGGAATACCTGCGCGACCAGCTTCAACTTTGATCGCGGCTCTGGAATGGGGCGTGCATTTGCCGATAGAATCCGGGGATTGGGCTTGCCATCGCATCTGCAAGTGGTAATGATAATATGTAGGGCAGCCCGTTTTGGTCAGCGGCTGCTGCGAAGTGTTCTTGACGTCAATGATAATTTGAGTGCATCGAAAAATGAGTACAGCAACATTCCCGCAGTTGAACGAATACCGACCTTCCGAACACCGTGCGATTCTGGTTCACAAGTACTACCTTGGCATCGAGCGCGGCTGCGACCCGACGTTTGAGCAAGCGGTCGAAAGTTGGGAAGCGCATCACGCGACTGGATGGCGTGGTTCGAAAATGCGACGCGACGTGGAAGCGCAGTTCAAGGAAATCGAGAAACACCGCGAGCGAATGTCATCGAACAACGGTGAATCGCCAAGTTGGGAACACGCGGCTCGGGAGTGGATCGAAACGCAAGAGGCTTCGTGGCGCGTTCAATGGGAATCAAGCACCCGCGCCGGGGCGTAGCCACCAGCGTCAACTTCAGGCAGCCGCCACGTTCAGGCGCGCACTTTTGTTTCAGCAATTCGCGCAGAGTCAACCAACTTGCACTCTGTCAGTCCCCCACCCTTCCGCTTCGCTCAAGGATGGGGCACCCGCACCCTATTCGAGACCGGGTCCTTACATTAGTCGGCGAGCGCGGTTCGTTTTGATTCGATGGACGCGAGCAGTTCGTCGAACGATTTGGCGAACGACTCGACGCCTGCGGTGCGCAAATCGTCGGTAATCTGTGCCATTGAAATACCCATGCCTTCGAGTTGTTTGAGCACGTTCTGCGCTTCGGGCAAACCCTCCGTCACGGTTTGGCGAACATCGAAACCTTTCTTGATCGCTTCGATGGTGGCGGGTGGGGCGGTGTTGACCGTGTTGGGGCCGACGAGCGTTTCGACATACAGGGTGGGGGAGTACTCGGGGTTTTTCGTGCTGGTGCTTGCCCACAAGGGTCTTTGCACCCGTGCTCCTTTTGCCTTGAGGGAAGCGAAAGCATCACCTTCAAACTTTTCTTGGTATTTCGCGTAGGCGATTTTGCTGTTGGCGACGGCGGCTTGCCCCATGAGGACTTTGCCGTTTGGATTTTCGGCCAGGCGTTTGTCGATTGCGGTGTCTACGCGGCTGACGAAGAACGACGCGACCGACGCCACCCGCGATGGGTCACCGCCCGAATCCACGAAGCGCTGCAAGCCGCGAATGTAGGCGTCCATGATATCTTCGTAGACGTCGGCGCTGAAGATCAGCGTGACGTTGACGTTGATCCCTTCTGCGATGCACGTTTCAAACGCGGGGATTCCCTCCGCCGTGCCCGGAATCTTAATCATGATGTTCGGGCGGTCGAGAACTTCGAAGAGCCTGCGCGCCTCGGCCAGCGTTTCATCCGTGTTGAACGCGAGCTTGGGATTGACTTCGATGCTGACATATCCATCGACCCCGTCGGTGCGGTCGTACACAGGGCGCAGAAGGTCGGCTGTCGCTGCGATGTCTGCGCGGGTCAGCTCATCGTAAATGGTCCATGCGTCATCGCCGGCTTCGATCAGCTTTCGGATTTGATCGTCGTAGTCTGCGCTGCCGGTGACTGCTTTCTCGAAAATCGTCGGGTTCGATGTGACACCGAGAATGCCTTCATCAAAAAGCGCCTGCATTGAACCATCGTGAATCATGTCGCGGCGGACGTTGTCGTACCAGATCGACTGGCCACAAGCGGAAAGTTTCTCGAACATTGTGTGCATGGTGTTTGCCTTTCGCGGATGACGGCTACGCCAGTGGCGTGATTAAACCTGTCGGGATATTGCACCACGATGTAGGGTCCGCTGTGCGGACCATTTTGTAGTATCGAATTCCCTCAGTATCGAATTCTCAGTATCAAACATTGTTCCTGCGCCGGTCCGCACAGCGGACCCTACCAGAAAACCCGGACGCAACGTTGACTACGATGAGCCTTTGCATGCAGGCAATGCCCGATTCTTTTGCTTCTCACCACTAATTACCCTGTCGTCGTACGAGCTTGCGGGCTGCCTCAACGACAGCCGCCGACGTCAGGCCGAAATGGTCCATCACTTCATCGCAGGGTGCAGACAGGCCGAACGATTCCTGCGAAATCATGATACCGTCTTTGCCAACGTATCGCTCCCAGCCGAGGGCGATCCCGGCTTCGATGCCGACGCGGGCGGTGACTTCGGGCGGTAGCACCGAACTGCGATAGTCATCGTCCTGCCGCTCGAACAATTCCCAACATGGCAGAGAAACGATCCGCGTGTTGATGCCTTCATCTTTCAAAGTCTTGTAAGCCGCGACGCAGTGTTGCAATTCGGTTCCGGTGCCAATCAGAATAATCTGCGGCACACCGGAATCCTTCGTGAGAACGTATCCCCCGCGCAGGGTAAGCTCAGCATCGCAGAACTTTGTGCGATCAAGCGTGGGCACATTCTGACGGGATAACGCCAGCAACACCGGACGATCGGTCGCAGACAAAGCGTGATCCCAAGCCGCAACGGTTTCGTTTGCGTCACCGGGTCGAAAGACATCGAGATTCGGAATCGCGCGAAGGGCGGCTACCTGTTCGACGGGTTGATGCGTAGGGCCATCCTCACCGACGCCGATGCTGTCGTGCGTGAACACATAGATGACGGGAAGGCCCATCAACGCAGACAACCGAATCGACGGTCGCGCGTAGTCGGTGAACACCATGAAACTGGCACCGAAGGGCCGCAGCTTTGATAGACACATCCCGTTGCAGATGGCGGCCATCGCGTGCTCGCGAATGCCAAAACGCATGTTGCGCCCACCGCGATTGTTCGCCTGCATGTCATCCGCATCGGGAATCAGCGTTTTTGTTGAGGGGGCAAGGTCTGCGCTGCCACCGACGAGCCAGGGAATCGTTGTCGCTGCCGCAGCCAACGTTTTTCCGCCCGATGCCCGTGTCGCCATTCCTTTGGCATCGGGATCGAAGGTGGGCAATGCGTTGCGCCACTTGTCCGGTAGACGATTGGCTTGCATGTCCCGCCACTGCGCTGCAAGGTCAGGATACTTCGCAGCATACGCCTCAAACCGGGTGTTCCACTCCGCCTCCAATTGCTCGCCGTTTGTGCGACAGGGTTTGGTCCAGGATTCGTGGACTTCGTCCGGTACGACGAATGGATCGTGCTTCCAACCGTAGAACGCTTTTGCCCCGCGAATTTCCTCATCACCGAGCGGTTCGCCGTGGGCTTTCGATGTGTTCTGTCGTGTGGGCGCTCCGTATCCGATGACGGTGGGGGTGATGATGAGGCTGGGGCGATTCAGTTCGCCTTGCGCTTTTTCAATCGCCGCAGACAAAGCGGCAGTGTCTTCGATGCTTTCGATGGATTGCACAAACCAGCCATACGCCTCGAATCGTGCGGCAACATTTTCCGAAAACGCGAGATCCGTTCCGCCTTCGAT
>JAADIU010000234.1 GCA_013151185.1 Planctomycetota bacterium | reverse complement strand
TTCCGCGAGCGCGTCATCGTGAACAACACGCATCGAAACGGTTGCATGTCCGCCCGAGTCGATCGTCGCGAGGATACGTCGGAACTGTTCGCCATCGTCCGGCGAGACGATCGGTGTGGCTGCGACGTCCATGCCCCCGCCGCAGATCAATCCATCATCCCAGCCGTAGTCGTGGTTGAGTTGAAAGCTGAGCAGCGCCGATTGCCCTTTGCCCAGAAGTTGAAACGCCTGCTTTCGGACTTCTGCCTCGACGCATCCGCCACCCAACGTGCCGATCGTATTCATCCCTTCGTCGATGAGAAGGAGTGCGCCAGGTGCTTGGGGTGTCGAGCCCCGCGTCTTGACAACGGCGCACAGCATGACGCGTCGGTCGGCATCGATTTCGGTGAGGATTTTTTCAAAGAGCGGTCGATGCAAAATCAACGAAAGACCCCTGTGTGTTGCGACTTCGGCGACGCACAACGAAGCGCTGCCCAGAGTATGGTATTCGCATGGCAATCGAATTGGCAAACGTGTTCTCATTGGCACTGATCGGTTGGCTCGTTAGCATGTCAACACGATGTAACAGGTGGTTCAAAAAGACTGCGGTGAAAATGAGGACACAGGCAGGGCGCATTGAGTTGATTTGTGGTCCGATGTTTGCGGGAAAGACGACCGCCTTGATTCGTATCCTGGGTGAGTCGGCGGAGAACGGGCATCGTGTGCTGGCTGTTAAGCCTTCTTCGGACACGCGCTACGGCGAAGATCAAATTGTCACGCACGATGGCAAGCGCATCCCCGCAGTGCGCGTTGATTGCACCGATGAATTGCTGACAAGCGGAGAGAGCGCCGAGGTCATCGGCATCGACGAAGTGCATTTTTTTGACGTGGAGCTTGCGGGCGTGTGTGAGAAGCTGGCTGGATTGGGCGTCCGAGTGATCTGTGCGGGGGTTGACCTGGATCACCACGGCCAGCCCTTTGATGTGATTGACCGCTTAGAAACCATCGCGGACGAGGTCGTGCGTTTGACCGCGACGTGCAGCATTTGTGGCGAGCGGGCTACGCATACCAAGCGTTTGGTTTCGGGCGAAAGTCGCATCGTGGTTGGGGGCGTTGGTGCGTACGAGCCACGTTGTGCGGATTGCTTCGACCGCACCGCCGATGCCTCCGGGAGCTAATATGAATCTGCATCTGGGCGGCATCTGGGGTTTGCTGGTTCTTGTGGGAATCGGATACGCGCTGTCGAGCAATCGAAAACATATTCGGTGGCGCGTCGTCGTCGGGGGCATCGCCCTTCAAGTTTTCCTTGTGACGCTCTTCCTGAAATTCCCTGTCACGACAGCCGTGTTTGAGGGCCTTGCAAGAATCGCCACGCGCGTGCTGAGTTTTTCCGACGCGGGGGCGGAGTTTATCTTCGGCAAGCAATTCTTCACCGAGAAAGCCGTCGGATTTATTTTTGCGATCCACGTTCTACCGACCATCATTTTCTTCGCGTCGCTGATGTCGGTGCTCTATCACATCGGTCTGATGCAGCGCGTTGTGTCGGCAATGGCGTGGGTGATGAACCGCACCTTGGGCGTCAGCGGTGCCGAATCCTTAGCGATGGCCGCCAACGTCTTCGTCGGTCAAACCGAAGCGCCCCTCGTGATTCGACCCTACGTCGCGGCGATGACCCGCTCGGAATTGATGACGCTGATGATCGGTGGTTTCGCCACCATCGCGGGCGGTGTGTTCGCCGCGTATGTAGCCACGCTTGGCGGTGACAGCTTTGAAGACCGGACGATGTTCGCACATCATCTCCTGATGGCATCGGTCATGTCCGCGCCGGCTGCGTTTGTGATGGCCAAGCTGATTGTGCCGGAAACCGAAACATCCAAAACATCGGGTACGATTCAGCACACATTTGAACGAACGACGACGAACATATTGGATGCCGCAACGACGGGCGCGAGCGATGGCTTGCGGCTGGCTGCGAACGTGGGGGCGATGCTCCTGGCGTTGGTCGCGCTCATCAGTGGCGTGGATTACGTCCTTCAATGGGTGGGTGAGTGGGCAGTCCTAAAACCTCTGCTGGATTGGGTAAAGCTCGATACGTTGAGCTTGAGCAGCATTCTTGGCCTGGTGTTCTCGCCTCTTGCAGAGGTGATGGGTGTGGTGTCCGAAGATGCCCGCGCCGTCGGTAGCCTGCTCGGTGAAAAAATCGTATTGACGGAATTCTTTGCCTATGACTCGCTTGGCAAGAATCTACACTCCGACACTCCGATGCAACCCCGCAGCGCGATGATCGCGACGTACGCACTGTGCGGGTTCGCCAATTTCGGAAGCATCGCCATCCAACTCGGCGGTATCGGAGGCATCGCCCCGGAGCGTCGCAGCGACTTAGCGAGACTTGGTTTGCGGGCGATGATTGGCGGCGCGATGGCCAGCTTCATGACCGCAACGATCGCAGGCATCGTCCTGTAGGGTGCGTCCCGGACGCACCGAATTGGCTACTGGTGTGATTCAACCTGTTGGAACATCATTCAACGAGGTAGGGTCCGCTGTGCGGACCATTTTTCAGTGTCAAACATTGTCCCCGCGACGGTCCGCACAGCGGACCCTACCGGAAACTTCGAACGCGACAGTAACGACGAGAAGCGTTCAGGTGAAGATAATGCCCGATCTTCTTGCTTCACACCACTACACCGGTTGAAACGGTTCGCGGTCTGCGCGGCTTACTTTGACGGACAACCCTTTGATCATCGCGGCCAGTCTCTTTGCAACGTGTTGCAACGTGGGATGCTCGCTCGTCCAATGTCCGAGGGCAATCGCGTTGCACGGGCGTCGCAAAATGGTGAGCGCATCGTGATGCCTGATTTCGCCCGTGATGATCACATCGTCGCAATCGAGCGGTATCGTAAACGGCAACGTACCTGCCGCCCCCACGACGATGACCGCGCGTTTCACCTTGGCATTCTTGTTACCCACGATGTGCGTGCTCTTTGCACCGACCGCTTGCTTCAACTTGCGCGCGAGCGAACCGAGCGCGATGGCTCGCGGCAACACACCAACCCGTCCGATACCCTTCACCGGGTGGGGTCTAATCGGATAGATGTCGTAC
>JAADIU010000142.1 GCA_013151185.1 Planctomycetota bacterium | reverse complement strand
CCCTGCGCACCACCAGAAGCCGCCTCCCGAAACGACTTCAGTCGGTCATCGAGTTTCTTCAACGCCTTCATTGCGAGGTGGTTGTAGTCCGAAGCCTTCGCTGCGATGTGCTCGTGAAAATCCAGCACATCACCAGACATGGGCTCGATCGGTTTTTCAGCCAACTGTTGAAAACCCCGCGTCCATTCCTGCGAAAAACCGGTGGCCATGGTGTTGAGATCGGCAGCAGTTTCGCAGATGCGATCGAGCGCCGTCTGCTTCTCATGCGAAATTTGCGAAGCGCCGGGCGCGGAGGCATTCTTCTTGATTGTCTTCAACGACGAGATGATCGTGCCCAGCGGGCCTTGGGCTTCCTGATTCACCCTCTCCATCGCCTGCCGCACCTGCTCCAGATGTGTGGCCAATTGTTTCGAATCGCCCGCAAGAACCACATGTTTTTCGTAGGCTTGCTTTTGGATTGCCGGATCGACGATGGCCGTGGCTGGCGGTGGGGCGTCGATGAGTCTTGCGTGCTCACGGTGGGTCTCCGCAAGCTCCATCTGCTGCCCACGGTATCGCGTGCGCAGGCGCTGCAACTTGTCCCACATTTTGCGAAAGGTATCCGTAGGATCAACGCGATCTTCTCCGGAACTTGCCGTCATCTGAGCTGCGAGGTCCACCAGCATCGGTGCGAGTTGATCGATTTGACGCTGCAAATAGGCCGTTTCTTCTTGAAGCCGATTCTGCTGCCGGGCTTTCACCGAGGCCATGTTGGTGGAAAAACGCTCGCCAAGATTCGCCAAGAACTCTCGAACTTCGCTGCGGCTTGACGCGGTTACGTCCAGTGCCACTTGCCCGACGAGCGGGTTCGTTGTGCCTCGATCGGTATCGCGGTCTGTGGATGGGCACGCGAGTTTGATTGTTGGCCAGCGATCCTTTCGGCGCGATTCGCTCCATGCTGTATCGAGAAAAACGTACCTGCTCGTTTCAAAAGATTTGGTGGAAATCGCATCGCGATCACCGCGCGGGACAGGATTTGATTCGACTTCGCAATGCCCGTGGTATCGCGGCGGATTCAACCATGCCGCGACCCCAGCGGCTAGGATGGGTAGGATGATCAGCACGACGAGGGTGGGCTTGGAACCTCTTGAGCCGTTCCGATCCGGTCGTTTGTGCGAAGGAGAAGGTGTGCCCGCCATTGGACCAGCGCCAACCGCTGTCGATGAGAGCGAAGGGCGACTCGGGGTGCGCGATCGCGAACCATTCGGCTTCGGTTTCTCTGCCGTAGAGTCGAGACTTGGAATGAGCCTTCGTGTTTTTCTCACAACACCTCGCTGGGGTGGACGCGGTGGGCAGGTCATCGGGTTGGGCGGTACTAAGGCAAGACAACGTCATCGCGGTTCCACTGTCAGTGTAACTGCACTGAAGTCTCACTACAATTGGCCTGCTGGTTCGGGTGGCTTTGATCGGCAGGGCACAGGTAGGCGTGCAGCCCGCGCCCGAACCGGGCGGAAGGGTACAAATCGGCTGATTTTCCGGTTTGACAAGGTATCGGAGGAGTCTATACTGGCGACGCTCCATGGCGGCTTTGCGCGGTCTGTAGAAGCGCATAACCCTTGGAATACACTGGACTTCCGTGTCGCGGAACGGGACAATCCCCGCCCGTCATGGGGGCCCCGCCCGTCGCAGGGAGCGTGTTTACGTTCATGTTCACAGTCGCGGCCTGCGGGGGTGGCTTGAAGGCATTCTTGTTTCGGTGCGCTTCTGTAGCTCAGTGGTAGAGCGCGTCCTTGGTAAGGACGAGGTCATGGGTTCGAGTCCCATCAGAAGCTGTCGTTCGTCGGGACGCGAATTTGGTGGTTGGCCACCCGGTACAAGGCGCATAATCGCTGTCCGGTGGAATGAAATAGTTGGGCTTTTGCAAAATAGCGTTGGACATTGCGAGCGTCGCTGGGTGATTTGTCAGCCCCGCGAAACTACGACTCGGCAATGCCAAGGGAATAAACGGAATGCGGTCCGCATGGAGTGGATCGAACAGGGCGGTTTTGAAATCGCCTGTGCATGACAAAATTTGGAGGATCATCGACGATGGCCAAAGAGACTTTTGAGCGTACCAAGCCGCACGTCAACGTAGGCACCATTGGTCACGTTGACCACGGTAAAACCACGTTGACGGCTGCGATCACGAGCGTGCAAGCCGCCAAGGGTCTGTGTAATGCCATCAGCTACGACGAAGTGGCCAAGGCATCGGAGTCGCAGGGGCGTCGCGATTCGACAAAGATCATGACCATCGCCACCTCGCATGTGGAGTACGAGACGGAGAACCGTCACTACGCCCACGTCGACTGCCCGGGTCACGCGGATTATGTCAAAAACATGATCACGGGTGCCGCGCAGATGGACGGTGCGATTCTTGTGGTGTCTGCGGCAGACGGTCCGATGCCGCAAACCCGCGAGCACATCCTCTTGGCACGTCAGGTGAACGTTCCCTATCTCGTCGTTTTCCTCAACAAAGTTGACCTCGTCGATGATGAGGAACTGCTCGATCTCGTTGAACTCGAAGTTCGCGAGTTGCTCAGCAAGTACGACTTCCCGGGTGACGACGCTCCGGTGGTTCGCGGTTCCTCGCTTCCTGCGTTGGAGAATCCGACCGACGAAGAGAAAACCAAGTGCATCGCTGAACTGCTCAAGGCTTTGGATGAGCATGTTCCCGAGCCCAAGCGTGAAATCGACAAGGACTTCCTCATGTCGATTGAGGACGTCTTCAGCATCAAAGGTCGCGGTACTGTTGTGACCGGCCGAATCGATCGCGGCATCGTCAAAGTTGGCGAAGAAGTCGAGATCGTTGGTTTGACCGACAACCGCAAGACAACAGTTACCGGTGTCGAGATGTTCCGCAAGATGCTCGATGAAGGTCGCGCGGGCGACAACGTGGGTTGCCTGCTTCGTGGTGTTGCCAAGGATGAGGTTGAGCGCGGGCAGGTTCTCGCCAAACCGGGTTCCATCACACCGCACACCAAGTTTGAGTCTGAGGTGTATGTGTTGACGAAAGAGGAAGGTGGCCGACACACCCCGTTCTTCACCGGGTATCGTCCGCAGTTCTACTTCCGTACAACCGACGTGACGGGGTCGCTTGAACTCCAGGGCGGTGCAGAGATGTGCATGCCGGGTGACAACATTGCGATGATCGTCGAACTGGGTAAGCCGATTGCCATGGAGCAGGGTTTGCGTTTCGCAGTTCGAGAAGGTGGCCGCACAGTAGGGTCGGGTGTTGTGGCGAAGATCCTGGAATAAGCGGGAATCGCGAGAAGCGAACTTCTGGAGCCGGGCCACTTGTTGTGGGTGATCCTGCGGCGACTGAACGGTTACAAAGTGCTTGATGAAGTTGTTATGACGCCACTGCAAGAGTTGGACGCAAGTGGTGCTTTGATGGAGGCGTTTGAACGTGGCAAAGTCTGCAAAACGAGAACATGTGTGGTTGCAATGCACCGAAACCGGTGACTTGAACTACCGCACGAGCGTTAACGTGCAGGGCGGGCTGCCCAAGTTCACGCTGAAGAAATATTCGTCGCGGTTAAGGCGACGCACGGTCCACAAGATCAAGCGGAAGTAGTCGCCGGATCCGTGTTGTCTGTATCGATCGGTATTGCTTGCATCGTCGGTGTCAGATTTCCCCAAGCAATGAAGCTTCCGACTGGGAAGTTGTTGACTGGGGCGAGTACCTGCAGGCCAGAAGCCCGTCGGGCGATACCGAAATCCCCGCCGAAGGAGCGTAGCTCAATTGGCAGAGCACCGGTTTCCAAAACCGGCGGTTGGGGGTTCGATTCCCTCCGCTCCTGTTTTGTGCGGGCTGGGTATCTGGATCGAGCGATGTTGCCGGGGTTGGTATGGGGCGCTGGGGTTGGTATGGACACCATGTGGTCCGTCCCGAGACTGGCTTGAAAGTTAGGGAAGTTAAACTGAACCATGGGTCGTTTCGCCTGTAGTAGGCTGGTTCGATCTGCATTGGGAGTTTGTTTCGATGGCTGATGTTCCCAAGACGAGTCGGGGGCCGTCCTTTGTTGATATATACAAGAAGGGGCAGGGCTACTACACGCGCCTGGGTACCGGGATCGGTGGTGCCATTCTCATTCTTGGGCTCGGTAATTTTATCTACGAGCAGATCAACTTCAATGACGATTGGGCACCGGGCTTGTGGATCAAGACGGGCGTTCCGGTTGCGGTTATCGTGGGTATGTTGCTCCTTCTTCATTGGCTGGTGGATGTGAAGCGTTCGAGTTGCGATTTTTTAATCGCGACCGACGGCGAGATGAAGAAGGTCAACTGGACGAGCAAGAAGGAAATTATTGCGGCGACAAAGGTGGTGATTCTGGTCACCATTTTGACTGCGCTGGCTTTGTTTCTGGTGGATCAGGCGTTCAAGAACTTCTTCATCGCCATCGATGTGTTACAAATGTAGAAGGTTGTTTTGATGGATCGAAGAATGTCATTGTTCGCGAGCGTGGATTTCAGTTCAAGAAGATGGATCTGATGAGTACTGAGAGCGCCAACAAAACTGAGGATGTGACCGAGACCGGTGTACCCGCAGAAAGCGATGCCACAGCGGAAGCTGAAGGTTCGCACGGCAGCGATTCACACGGCAGTGGTCCTGGCAACATCGATTCGCCTGAGGAGTCGCCCGATTCCGGAAGTGCCGCGCGCGATGAATCGAACGCCGGGGTGGCAGCGGAGCATGAAACCGACTCTGAATCTGGAGCGGCTGAGTCTGAAGGCGGGGGCAAGGAGCCCATGTGCCTTCCGGGCATGAATTGGTACGTCCTTCGCGTGGCTTCCAACAAAGAAGAATATGTTCGGGACGCTCTGGATCGCAAGGTTAAGATCGAGGGCTTGGACAAAATCGTCAATCGGATTCTCGTGCCGACGATCAAAGAGCGTCGCATGAAAGCGGGCGTCGCCAAGGTCCACAAGCGGAACCTCTATCCGGGCTATGTATTTGTTGAAATGGCCTGCGAGGAAGATGGAGCCATCCCCGAAGACGTGTGGTTCATGGTCAAAGAAACCACCGGAGTGGGCGACTTCATCGGATCCGACGGCAAGCCCACTGCGATGCCAGATCACGAAATCGAAGGCATGCTCGCCGCTTCGCAGGAAGCGGAAGAAACCCCGACGTTGAGCGGTTTGAACTTCAAGAAGGGTGATCACGTCAAGATCACTGCGGGTAGTTTCGAAAACTTTGAAGGTGACGTTGACTCGTTGGATGAAAAACACGGCACGGTGACGGTGATCGTCGAAATCTTTGGTCGATCAACGCCTGTCGATGTCGAGTATTGGCAGTTGGAGCGAGAGGAATAGCCGATGGCGAAGGAAGTGACTGGAAAGATCAAGCTGCAAGCGCCAGGTGGACAGGCGACACCTGCGCCTCCGATTGGACCGGCGCTCGGTCAGCACGGCGTCAACATTGGGCAGTTCGTCCAGCAGTTCAATGCTCAGACGTCAGACCTGAATGGGACGCCTGTCACGGTTGTGATCTCGGTCTACAGTGATCGATCGTTTACGTTCGAGGTCAAGAGCCCGCCGGCGGCTGTTTTGTTGAAACAAGCTGCCAAGGTTGCAAAGGGCAGCGGCGTACCCAACAAGGAAAAAGTTGGCACGGTGTCTGCCGCCCAACTCCGCGAGATCGCAGAAACGAAATTGCCCGAACTCAACGCCAACACAATCGAAGCGGCAGAGCGGGTCGTTGCGGGTACGGCGCGATCCATGGGGATCGAAATCTCCGGATAGCGGTGGGGCGCACGAACTGATCGCCGGCGGTCTGATTCTTCAGATTAAGAATTCGGCCTGCTGGCAAGGACTTCAATTGGATCGGGTTCCGCGGTTGGAACCCTTGCTCAAGAATATGTGCCGGCGCGTCGTTGGCGCGAACCGGTAAGGTGGTGAACAGCAATGGCCGATCGAAACATTCGATATACAAAACAAGCCGAACTCCTTGGCGATGTCAAACCCATGTCGTCCGAAGAAGCAGCCGCCAAGGTGAAGCAGATGGCCGACGTGACCAGCAACCGTTCCTACAAGAACGGCCGATCGCGCAAGGACAATCCGCAAACCGTGGACCTGGTGATGAGCCTCGGGATCGATCCCAAACAAGCCGACCAAGCGCTGCGGGGTTCCATCGCATTGCCCAAAGGCATCGGCAGGACCAACCGTGTCATTGCATTTTGTGACGGCGAGTTGATCGAGGCGGCTACTGCTGCGGGTGCAATCGAAGCCGGTGCCGATGAACTGATCGACAAGGTTGCAAAGGGTTGGCTTGATTTTGATGTGGCGATTGCTCACCCGTCGATGATGGGCAAAGTCGGCAAGCTTGGCCGCGTGCTTGGACCGCAAGGGAAAATGCCCACGCCCAAAGCAGGCACGGTGACTCCCAACTTGGCTGGCGCGGTCAAGGAATACGTCGCAGGAAAGCTCGAATTTCGAAACGATGCCGGTGGTAACATTCACCTGCCCGTTGGAAAGACCAGCTTCAGCGTAGCCGACCTCAAAGAAAACATCGATTCTGCAATCGGCCACATGGTCAGACTCAAACCGTCAAGTTCCAAGGGCATCTTCCTCAAGAAAGTTGTCGTCAGCGGAACGCGGACACCGGGCGTGGAAATCGAAGTGAGTGTTTGATCGGTAGGCTCCGAAAGGGCGATGCTGGTCGATTTGGTTTAGCAGTCTGCACAGTTACGAAAAACACAGTATTACGAAACAATGTTGGTGCATTTGGCACCATTTGGAATAACGCCATGAGCAAGCCACTGAAATCGATGCTGACAAACTACCTCAAGCGGCGCTTTGACGGCGTGGACAGTGCTTGTGTGGTGGACCTGTCCGGCCTGAGCGTCGCAGATACCGAGAAACTTCGCTCGTCGCTTCGCGAGTCGAAGGGGCGACTTGAAGTGGTCAAGAACCGCTTGGCGCGTCAGGCATTCAATGACACGCCATTGAAAGCGTTGGGCGACGTGCTTCAAGGTCCGTGTGCGTTGGTCACCACGGAAGACTCGATCATCGACATTGCCAAGCGGCTCGTGGATTTTGCAAAAGAGCACAATCAGATTCAGCTGAAAGATGCGATGCTCGATGGTGACGAAGGTCTGTTCACCGTCCTTGATATGTCGCGTATGAAGAGTCGCCTTGAACTGATTGGCGACATTGCAGGGCTGATTGGTGGCCCGGGCCGATTGGTGGCAGGTTCGATTTGCAGTCCGCAGTCGAAGGTCGCTGGTTGTTTGAAGGCGATCGCAGATAAGTAGGCCGCGGCCCGGTTTGTGTGGTTGAGCCGCACAGACAGTTGAGCGACATGGACAGTTGAGCTACACAGAAATGAATTTCATTCGATCCGAGTGGTCCGTGAATCACGGATGAAATGCTGCTGCGTTGGCAGCGCCTGTCGGGTGGATGCTATTACGATTTGGAGTGAATAAGATGGCAGAAGCACCAGCAAAAGAATTTTCGGCAGACATCAAAGATCTCGCCGACAAGATTGTGAACCTCACCGTCAAGGACGCACAGTGCTTGGTGGATTGTCTCAAGGATGATCACGGTATCGAGCCAGCCGGCGGCGGTGCGGTCATGATGGCACCCGGTGGCGGTGGTGACGATGCTCCGGAAGAGAAGAGCACGTTCGATGTGGTACTAATAGCCCACGGTGACAAGAAGATCCAGGTCATCAAAGCCGTTCGCAGTGCAACGGGTCTCGGTCTGAAAGAAGCAAAGGAACTCGTCGACAGCGCGCCCAAGCCCGTCAAAGAAGGTTTGTCCAAGGACGAAGCCGACGCGCTCAAGAAGGAACTCGAAGAAGCCGGTGCTGCGGTTGAGCTTAAGTAGTCGCTCAACGTAGGTTGCGAATTTACGCCCCTGCAACACCCGCAGTATCCTCGGTAAGAACCAAAACCGCCCGCGCGTTTGACGAACAAATGCGCGGGCGTTCTTTTGTTTCGGTGTTCACTGCTTTCAGTCGCGCCGCGTCTCCATCGGCATCCCGCAACTGTCAGTCAATGCGCATCTTTCAGTCTATGCACAGGATTGTCGATCGGAACCCGCCCCAGATTCCTCCGCCAAACGTGAAGTTGCAGGACCACGGTGATTGATCCACAGCGAAGTTGTTGGTGGTCGATCCGGTTTCCGCCTCTCGGCCAATCACCCAGGACGTGTTTGCACCGTTCAAAGACACCACCATCCAAACCGTATCGGGGATGGTGATTGCAGGATCGAACGTTGCGGAGAGGACGGACTCCTGAAAATTCGCAATGTTATTGAACGTCCGCGTCGTCCCGGCGATCAGCGTCCCGCCCGCACCCGGACACGCCGTGTACAGCGAGACCGTCGCTGAATAGTCCGTGATCCCTTGTCCGAATACAGTCAGATCATAGTACGCCATGTTCCTAGCGGTGCCCGCCAAGGTGAAGTCGTCGGCGAATTCAATATTCGCACCGGGGCCGAAGAGAGTGGTCGACGTACTCGTATTCGAATACTCCACCGGACATGACGCACCGTTGCAGGTGGTCCCGTTGCCTTTGTAAATTCCACCGCCGGCAGCACAGAGTACGTCGGACGTTTCCGAGCAGGACAGGTCCGTCGGGTCGCAGCAGGCACCGGGTGCATCGACCGGGCAGTTCACATCGACGCACGCGATTCCGTCGCCCTGATACGTTCCCCCCGACATCGCACACTCGCTCGCCGTCCCTTCGGTACACACACCGTCACCATCCCCGCAGCAAGCGCCAAGAATTGTATCGGGTCCGTGAATTGCGTTGATGAAGGCCTCCACGTCGGCAGCATCGACAAATTCGTCCACGTTCTGATCCGCGCAAGAACATTCGGGCCGCCCACCCGTGCTTGCGTTGTAGCACGATTGAAAGATCGCAGCATCGGCAAGGTCGCTGTCGCTATCGTTATCCAAGTCGCCGATCACGCTTTCGCAGGGAACGCTCAACGATGGGTACATCGTTTGAATCGTAAGGATGTCGCCAGCGCTAAAGTGCGTGCTTTGTCCGATTAGGTTTTGCCACATGACATCGTTCGGCGGCAACACGGTGATCGTACTGCACGCGCCGGGGTTGGCTGAGCAGTTTGCGCAAGACGAAAAGAAGCATTGGCCATAGTGCATGACCGACTCAAAATCGTATGGTCCTACAATGGAAGCGCCAGCCGCGATGTCGAAATTCCCATCGCAAGGTCCACCGCTGCAGCAATTCTGACAGATGTTCGCAGAGTTGATTTGCACAAACGTGTCGCGATCTGACCGGGACTGCTCGTGAAAGACACCCATCGCGTGCATGATTTCGTGGACGATCACAAATGCGGTGCTCCAGTTGGATATGTTGATCATTTGTGCGCCGCCAATTCGACCGATGAAGGAACTGTTGCCCCCCGCATCCTGAAAGATGACGTAGTCGGCCTCGGTTGTGCGAGCGACAAAGTTCATCGACGAGATGCCTTCGACCAAAGACATCGCGTTGAGTGCGTCGGCTTGTTGGGAAGGGGAGGTGTTGGCGTGAAATGCGTAAGGCACCGTGTTGTTAAGCCAAAGGTTCGCCGCATAGACGCCTCGCAGTTGGGCGTCGCTCTTGAGAACGGTGCAGGACCAGTGATCGTGCGCTGGAGGAGGCGAAGGCTGTTGCGGTGAAACGACGAGCGCGTCGAAAACGATCGCCCGCTGGTCCGCGTCCTCACCGTTGCCCGCCACGCTTTCCTGCGCACTTGCAACAAGCGGGATTGCCGCAATGACGCACACAGCAATCACACCAGCAATATCGAAATTCCGTTTGTCGCCCATGTCGATCCTCCTCCTCACGAAAGAACCTGCTGAACGATGGGCCCACGCGATGCGCAGAATGTGCATCCGCAGTGCCACCGAAGACAGTCCGAGCGTACCTGCCTCGCCAGAATTCGTCAAAATGGTTGACGCGGAGTGCAGCAGGACGCGGGGAATCGCGTTCGAGGGGGCATCTGGGGCGCGTTTGAAACTCTTGGGCGCGATCACGTCGTCAAAGATATGTGCGGTTTCGGATCGGTGCGTTTGCGAAAAAAATCACCTTGATATATCGATAAATATCGATATATGGGATAATAATGGCGAGAAAGAAATACAAGCCAATCGAGATGGAAGCGCTGGGTCACGCTGCCGAGTGCCTGAAGACGCTGGCCCACCCGCATCGGCTTCGGATGGTCGACCTGCTTCTGCGCGATGAGCACACCGTGGGCGATCTCGCGGAGGCGTGTATGATCCAGAGTCGCATGGCCTCTGAGCACCTTCGGATGATGAAGGATCGCGGGTTGCTCAGCAGCCGGCGCGACGGTCGCCGCACATACTATCGAATTGAAGACGAGGGATTGGCGAGCATCATGCAGTGTATTTAGAAGCGGTATGGAAGATGAGCAGGGTGAACTTTCGACAGGAGAAAACAAATGTCCAACAAAGCAGCAGTGTTTTTTGATCGATGGGGAACGGTCAGAGCCAATCGGCTGCCGGCGAGAAAGAACCACTGATCGCACCGCCGCACCTGCTGCGGCACTCGACAGAGCTATCTTTGAAAGCGGTTGACGAACCGACATTCAGACTGGCTTGACAAGTCCCAGATGCGTTCAACAATGTTTTGTATACTGAACCAGTCTTGCCATCGACCGGGAACCTGCTTAAGAAAGCCGGCGGCCTTGCGGTCGAGAACAGCGGGAGAAGCGTCAAAGAATGGCAACCGAATTGCCAGAGCACGAAAAACCGCGGAAGCTTGGCGCGGAGCTTGTCGTTCAGAAAGGTGCGCGATCGCTCGGAACATCGCAACCGGACAAACTCCTAAGCCGTGATCTCCGCCTTCTCACCGACTTCATCGATATCTATTGTCGCAGCAAGCACGCGGACGAGCCAAGGGTGCGGATGAACCTGAAGATGTACGATATCGTCGCAATCGCCGGCGAGGAACTGACCCTTTGTCCCATGTGCGAAAAATTATTGACGCATGCGCTCGTCAAAAGGTCCACCTGTCCACTCGATCCGAAGCCGGCGTGTAAGCACTGTCCTCAACATTGTTACCACCCGAAGTACCGGGAGCAGATTCGCGAGGTGATGAAGTATTCCGGTCGCAAGCTGGTCATGTCAGGCCGGTTGGATTATCTCTTCAAGCTGCTGTTCTAAGTTCGTCAATTCCTTGTTCAAAGTATGGAGCCGCAAAGTGAAGTACACACACTTCCAGAATTTAGAAACACTCCAGGAGGTCCCGGAGAAGGGCATTCTGAGTCGAACAATTTTTGACGACGAGCACGTCAAGATCGTGCTGTTTGCTTTCGCAGAGGGAGAAGAACTGTCGGAGCACACCGCATCGATGCCGGCAAACATGCACTTCCTTCGCGGCGAGGCGCACGTCACGCTGGGTGAGGACGAACACCAGATGTCAGCCGGCGCATGGGTCCAGATGCCCCCCGGCCTCAAGCACAGCATCCAAGCGCAGACACCCGTAGTGATGTTGCTCTCACTGATCAAGTCTGAGAGTGAATAAACGCACGAACGGATAGTCGTTCGGGGTGAGGTTTCATGGCGCGAGGCCTCGCCCCCCGTCCATATAGCAAAAACACATCCAAGCATGTATCAGCGTGGGACAAACCAACGCGCACATCGACAAAAGTCTTTGCCGGCCAGCAGCGGATAACGTGGGTCAAAAGCGCAGCCGGATTTAGGGTTTCCAACGAAGCCCAACCATACCCTCAACGACAGAATCACGATCTCGGGCAGGAGTGCGAATCTCCAGCGCACGGGTTTCGAGCGCTCAAGGCGATACTTGAAACGTCTGCCCTCGTTGGCCCGCTGCACCAGGTCAGCCACTCTTATTCCATCAAGGTAGACATCGCCAATGTATCGGACGCCAGTGCAACGGGCATGGGGATGCACCCGCAGCGTAGTTCACCTGCGCAAGGGTCGTGTCGATAGATCACTGGCTATCCCTGCAGGGGTTTCCAATGCTGTCGGGTCGCAGCGTGTGTCCGGTGATCGAAATCTACTCGGGCGGCTGCAGCCCATGTGCAGACGAACAAGCGAGATTTTGCTCGATGAATTCACCTGGGCACAACACTTCCGTCCATTGGAACCGGTGGCGCGTCCTCATCATTATTTTGAGCACAGTTTTTGTGGTCGAGATGGGCGCGATGTTCTTGCTGCCTGCCATTCTACCGTCTCATGTTCATCCATGGATCGAGGCGCTCGTCGACGCCACGCTGCTTGGCTTGGGCAGCGTCTTTCCACTCTGGCTTTTCTTAATCCGGCCCATCTATGACAAGATGAACCAGTGGTCTCACCAAGCGCAGATGTTAATGACGGCGTTGGATGAGCATGCACTTGTATCTATCTCCGACGCTGAAGGAAAAATAACCCATGCCAACGATGCTTTCCTGAAAATCAGCCAGTACTCGCTCGAAGAAACACTCGGCCAGGATTGTCGCTTCGTCAATTCGGACCTGCATCCGGAGTCGTTCACGGAGAACCTAAGCGACACGATCAATCGCGGAGAATCCTGGCGCGGGGAGGTTTGCAATCATGCGAAAGATGGCTCCCTCTACTGGGTTGACATGACGATCGTTCCGTTCAGAGACATCGCTGGCCACATCAAGCAATACGTTGCAATTCGGCAGGATATCACTGGACGAAAGAAGACTGAACACGAGCTACGGAAATTGTCCGTCGCCGTTGAGCAAAGTCCCGTCGCTATTCTTATTACTGACATCGACGGTACGATCCAATACGTCAACCCTCGGTTCACTGAAACGACAGGGTACACGGCGGAGGAGGCCATCGGTCAGAATCCGCGCATCCTCAAATCCGGGAAGTGGCCAAAAAAAACATACACTGCGTTGTGGGACACAATTCTTGCAGGGAAAACGTGGCGAGGAGAGTTTGAGAACAAAAGGAAAAACGGAGAGTTGTATTGGGATTTCGCCTCGATTTCACCCATCCGAGATTCGCTGGGGAAGGTAACGCACTTTCTCGCAGTCAAAGAGGACATCACCGGGCGTAAGCGGGCCCAGCGAAGGGCCGAACGTGAAGCTCAATCCCAGGCGGCTTTAAATAAGCTGTTGCGGTTGGCCGTCCGAGCCGACTCGAAAGTTGGATTGGTCACCGAAGCGCTCGATATTCTTCTTCGCGTTGGTTTTCTAAAAGTAAAGGACAAAGGAGCAGCTTTTCTCGTGGGTGAGCAGCGGGGCGAGTTGACATTGGCCGCCCATCGCAATTTTGAAAAACCCTTGCAAACACTTTGCGCCAAGGTTCCGTTTGGGCGTTGTTTGTGTGGGCGGGCCGCCCAAACCGGAAAAACCCAGTACGCATCCTGCGTAGACGGCCGTCATGACATCCGGTTCGACGGCATGAAACCACATGGGCACTACAACGTCCCGATTCGACATGAAGATGAAACGCTTGGGGTCTTCGTCTTCTATCTGCCGCATCACGACGAGCGCAAAGAAAAAGAAGATGAAATGAAGTTCCTGGGCGTTGCGGCTGACATCGTCGCGGGTGCGCTGCGGCGTATCGACGCCGAACAGGAAACGAGGTTCAGCCACGCCAAAACGCTCGAAGCCCTAGAGGGGCAGAAGCAAACAGCGATTGCGTTGAAGGCTGCGATGGGACAACTTGAAGTCGCCAAACATACTGCCGAAGTGGCTAACGAGTCCAAGAGCGAGTTTCTGGCCAACATGAGCCATGAAATACGCACACCGCTCAACGGAATCCTCGGGTTCGCCGACCTCCTCCGGCAAAACGCCGACGATGGCAACGAAGCCGAACGACAAGATTGGCTCAATACCATTCATGCGAGTGGCCGGCACCTCCTATCCCTGATCAACAACATCCTCGATTTGTCGAAGATCGAAGCAGGGCAAATGGAAATGGAGCAAATCCGATGCTCACCGCATTTGCTGGTCTCAGAGGTGGCTTCCATGCTGCGCCCACAAGCAACGCAGAAGGGTCTGTCCCTCGAAGTCTGCTTCGACGCTCCGATTCCCTCCACGATCGAGAGTGATCCGACACGGTTTCGGCAATTGTTGACGAACCTGGTGAACAACGCCATCAAGTTCACCGAAGACGGAGGCGTGCGTATTCATGTTCGCCTGATCGATAGCGGGAAGCAGCCCCTGCTTGTTGTCGACGTTGCTGATACGGGTGTGGGAATACCGAAGGATAAACTCCGTACGGTCTTCGACCCGTTCGTACAGGCCGACACTTCAACAAACCGAAAGTTCGGAGGGACCGGTTTGGGACTTGCCATCAGCAAACGCATCGCTGAAGCGTTGGGAGGGGAAATTACGGTTCGCAGCGAAGAGGGCGGCGGCTCGACATTTACGTTTGAGATTGGTACCGGTTCGCTGGATGGCGTCAGGATGCTTGAGGGGAAAATCTTCGAGGCGATGGGCGAACGGGAAGCGGTGGACAATGGCGAACATGAGACGACGCTACAAGGACACGTTCTGGTCGTTGACGACGGTGAGACCAACCGCAGGTTAATCACCCTCGTCTTGCGACGATCCGGTCTTGAAGTGACCACCGCGGAGAACGGTCAACTTGCCGTCGAGCTGGCGATGTCCAACACCTTCGACTTGATCTTGATGGATATGCAGATGCCAGTGATGGATGGCTACACCGCCACCCGGACATTGCGAGAACAGGGTGCAAGCCTCCCAATTGTTGCGCTGACTGCAAATGCAATGAGAGGTGAGGAGGAGAAGTGCATCGCCGCGGGCTGCTCCGGGTATTTGAGCAAACCGATCGACATGACTCGTTTGTCGCACATCCTGACTGATGTGTTGGGGAGTGCCACGAAGGTACCGACAACGCAGGAACCTGCGTCGCATCAAACGATGCCGAAGGGGACCGCCATCGCATCATCATTGCCGATCGACGATCCGGAGTTCCGAGACATTGTCGAAGAGTTCGTCGAGCGCCTGCCAGTCCATGTGGAAGCGATTCAGCGAGCTTGGGAGGCAAATGACACAACCGACCTGGCCCACTTGGTTCATTGGCTAAAAGGGTCCGGCGGAACGGCGGGATATGACGACCTCACGACGGTGGCTACCAAAATCGAGCAACTATCGAATCAAGGCGACCTCGAGCAGGTCGGGACAGCCATTGCCGATCTTGCTGAACTTGTTGGAAGGGTCGTTGTAAGCCCAGCCGATACGGAACAGGCTACGTCCTGAATTCGCATTCCAATACCAAAGAGAGGGCAGCGCGCCATGACGGACATGCATTACGATGGGCTTGGTGTTGGGCTGGCGAATCCGGCACCGCATTCGCCGCTGGCGGTGACGTCTAGCCAGATATGTTCAGCATCCGAGCTGGCAGACTCGTCCGCGGGAACACCCAAGAACGCCAGGATCATGATCATTGACGACGAACCCATCAACATCAAGGTCGTTCGGAAGTACCTCCAAATGGCGGGTTACGAGAACTTTATTACGACGACCGATTCCACGAGTGCGATCGAGATTATTGCGAAGGAAAACCCCGACATTATTCTGTTGGATATTATGATGCCCACTGTGGACGGACTGGAAATTTTGGAAAAGGTCCGCTCCAATGAGCAGTTGATCCATGTTCCGATTGTGATCCTAACGGCGTCGAACGACCAACCCACAAAACAAAAAGCCCTTGAAATCGGAGCGACAGACTTCCTGGCCAAACCCGTCGACCCGAGTGATCTTGTGCCGCGAGTCCGCAACGCCCTCCTGGTCAAAAGCCATTATGACCGAACCGAAGCCTACGCTGAAACGCTCGAGCACGAGGTGCGAAAGCGCACCGCAGCGCTGGCCCGATCGCGACTGGATGTGGTTCACTGCTTGGGCCGGGCGGCTGACTATCGCGACAACGAAACGGGGCAGCATGTGGTTCGGGTCGGCCTCTACGTCGGGGTCATTGCGCGTGGCCTGGGTCTGGACGCGGGCATGGTCGAGTTGCTGGAGCATGCCAGCCCCCTCCACGACGTGGGCAAGATTGGTATTCCTGATGCAATCCTCCTCAAACCCGGAAAGCTGACCGCGGAGGAATTTGAGGCGATGCAAAAACACAGCCAGTTGGGAAAAAAAGTATTCCACAAGCTTTCTGAGAGTGAGGAACTGGAATACTTGACCCACGCTGAACTTGGACTGGAGATCATGGGCGTCGCGGGATCGCCGCTTCTCAATATGGCTGCCAGAATCGCGCTTTGCCATCACGAAAAGTGGGATGGCAGCGGTTATCCGCTGGCTCTCGCTGGCGAGGACATCCCGCTTGAGGGACGGATTACTGCTGTCGCCGATGTTTTCGACGCCTTAAGCAGTAAGCGGCCTTATAAACCCGCGTTCCCCAGAAAGAAATGCTTTGCAATTATGGAAGACGAAAGGGGTAAACATTTTGACCCGCGTGTTCTCGATGTCTTTTTTTCTCGTGCCGACGAGATCACAAAAATACAAATCGCCCGGGCAGACATGGATTGAAATCGAATTCTTGTCATCCATGTGACTGTTGAGGGCGTGGCGTGCGATCAAGCACGCGGAATACAATGCGCGTCCAATATCGTGAAACATGCAAAAAACACTTGTTTTCAAGGGGAAAATGAAAAAGCGGGCGACGCGAGTCGAACGCGCAACATTCAGCTTGGAAGGCTGATGCTCTACCATTGAGCTACGCCCGCATTCATAAAC
>JAADIU010000306.1 GCA_013151185.1 Planctomycetota bacterium | reverse complement strand
CTGGCTGCGATCGCTGCGAAGGCGAACATGCCGGCTGTGGCGCTGACCGATCTGGATGGACTGTACGCAGCCGTCGGATTTCAGAAGGCGTGCGATCAGGTAGGCGTCAAACCGATTTTCGGTGTGGAACTTCGATTGACGGATGGTTCGGGCGTGGTGCTGTTGGCTGCGTCCGTAGTGGGATATGGAAATCTGTGTCGATTGGTTTCGACGCGGCATCTACGCAGCGAACAACTGTCGATCACGGATGTCGCTGAACACGCGAAAGGTGTGGTGTGCCTGCTTGATGACGGCTGGCACGCTGACTCTGCGCTGTCGGTGATACGAGATGCGTTCGGGCGAAACCTTTACGTCGCTTTGTCGATCCATTCCTCGGGTGATGCACCCGCAGCCAGGCGACGGGCAGCGTGGGCCGACGCGCAAGGGTTGCGGATCGTGGCGACATGCGCGTCGCGCTGTTTGCATCGCAACCAATCGTACACGCTTCGCGCGCTTTCATCGATTGGCACGTTAACGCTACTGGACGATCCGCATCCCGACAAGCCCGTGGGGGCGTGGCACTTTCGCTCGGTGGACGAGATGGAGCATCTGTTCAAGCGACGCCCCGACGCCCTGCACAACACCGTTGAGATTGCCGAGCAGTGCGCGTTCTCGTTTGATTTGACGCAGATACGCTTCCCTGCATTTGAATCAACCGACAAACGCAGTGCAATGCAGCATTTGCGGGCGTTGTGTGTGGCGGGCTGTCATCGTCGATACATCGAACAACCGCAGCAAAAAGGAATTGGCGGGAAGCGGCCCACGTTGGCTGAGGCGCTCGAACGCATCGAGCGCGAACTATCGATCATCGAGCAGGTACGCTACGCCGAATATTTTCTGGTCTTTCACGAAATCGTCGAGCATTGCAGACAGCAAGGCATCGCAACGTTGGCCCGCGGATCGGCGGCTGACTCTTTGATTTGTTATGTGCTGGGGGTGAGTCATGCGTGCCCGTTTCGTTTTGATCTTCCCTTCGATCGGTTCGTCAATCCCGAGCGCGCAAAATTCAGCAAGATGGCCGACATCGATCTCGACCTGCCCTGGGATCGGCGCGATGAGGTCATCGGCTGGGTCTATGACCGCTGGGGTCACGATCGGGTGGCGATGATCGGATCGGCGAATACCTATCGGGCACGGGCTGCCGTCGCAGAGTTGGGCAAAGTATTCGGTCTGCCAGCCCACGAGATCCACCAGACGACCAAACGCATTCCACACATGACGTCGCGAAATCTGTCGCGTGCCATCGCCATGTCACCGGAAGCCCGCGGCATTCCCGTCGATCAGGAACCCTATCAAACCGTTTTGAAAATGGCGTGCGAGCTGACGGGTTTGCCGCATCACTGGTCCATGCACCCTTGCGGTTTGGTGGTGTCTCCGCACCCGTTGGCGGATTTGGTTCCGGTTCAGCGTTCGGCAAAGGGTCCGCTGGTTGCGCAATACGAAATGGACGCCATCGAAGATTTGGGGTTCATCAAAATCGACCTGCTCGGCCAAGCCGGGTTGTCGGTGTTGCGCGATGCGGTGGACGAGATTGAGCGAACCGAAGGCCACCGTGTCGATCTGGACTGCGACGTTGACTATTCGGAAGCCAAAACATGGGCGATGATCGCGTCGGGCGAAGCGCGCGGTGTGCATCACATCGAATCACCCGCGATGACGAACCTGATTCGCCAGTGCGATTGCCGCGATATTGATTGTTTGACGGCAGTGGTCGCGGTGATCCGCCCCGGTGCAGCCAACCAAGGGAAAAAGAACGCATTCGCCAGGCGTTATCAAGGTCGCGAGCCGCCGCAATACGCCCACCCGTCGCTGGAAAGCGTGCTGAAACAAACCTTCGGCGTCATGGTGTTTGAAGAGCATATTCTGCAAGTCGCCGTCGAGTTCGCCAACATGAATCTCGGGCGTGCGGATGTTTTGCGCCGGGCGCTCAACAAGGAAAACCGCGATTTGATTATGGAGTTGAAGGAAGAGTTTTATGCCTGCGCTTTGCAGAACAAACGCACCCAACAAGAGATCGACTGCGTTTGGCCAGTGCTTCAAAACTTCTGCGGCTTCATGTTTAACAAAGCCCACTCGGCTGAATACGCCGTCGAAGCGTTCCAAGGCGCGTGGCTGAAACGTCGCTGGCCGATTCATTACCTCGCTGCAGTCCTGTCGAACTATCGCGGGTTCTATGCACATTCGCCAACGCTGCCGCAAATTCTGTACGTCATGGAGGCGATGCGCTGCGGGGCAACGTTTCGTCCGCCATGCGTGAACCGGTCGCGACCTCGGTTTGCAGTGGAAGGCGAGGACCGCCGATGCGTCCGCCTGCCCGTGTCACACATCAAGGATCTTTCCGCAGATTTTATTGCAAGGCATTCGGATGAACGCAAACACGGTGCATTTGCCACACCGGAAGAGTTCGTGCATCGATGTCGGCCTGGATATGCCGAGTTGCAGCGATTGCTCGACAGCGGAGCGCTGGATGTGTTCGGTACATCAAGGCCGACCCTATTCTGGCGGTTGCGACGAATGGTAAAAAGAACGGGAACCGACGACCATCAGGCATCGTTCTGGCAATCTTCCACTGGCGATGAAGCTGACGATTTACCCGTGGAATTGACCGCCCCCGATCGTCACCGCATTGCTCAGCGTGAAATGGATTTGCTGGGGTTTCCCATCACGATTGATCCGTTGACGTTTCTCGGCAGCGATGACACGGGCAGCGACAGTAGCTCACGCGGCGAAATCGAATGGCCGCAATACATACCCGTCGAAGAAATGCGTCATCACGTCGGTCGACGAGTCAGCGTGTGCGGATTGATGGTCGCAGACCGAATCAACCGCACAACAACCGGTGATCTGATGAAATTCATCACACTTGCTGACAAAACGGGGTTCGCCGAATGCTTCGTATTTCCAAAAGTGTACCAACGGTTCGGTCATTTAACGTTGTCGAATCCGATCCTGGCGGCAACCGGTGTGGTCGAGGCATTTGAAAATGACAATGGCGTGGCACTCCGCGTCCTTTCAATCGCGACGCCAAAACGAATTGCACGATGCCGATAGACGTAG
>JAADIU010000176.1 GCA_013151185.1 Planctomycetota bacterium | reverse complement strand
ATGGCGAGGGCGTAGTCGGTTTGAACCTTTTCGCGGCAGCGCTCGGCCATCGCGGCTGCGGTTTGTTCGCTGACGGCACCGTGTTGTTCGATGGTTTCGTGCGATACGCCCAGCGTAGCGATCTTCTGCTCGTTGCTGTAAGTGACGAACCCGCCAAGGTAGTACGCACTGCTGCCCGAAATATCTGTCAGCATGGCGCTCAGCAACCCGCCCGTACAAGACTCTGCCGTCGAAACCGTTTGCCCGCAATCGATCAGTTGCCGCCCCACCACCGACGCCAGTGTGTCGCAGCCCTCGCCATAAACGAGCGGGCCAAGGCGTTTGCGAACGTCGTCGACATCGCGGCCGGCGAGCGCTGCGGAATCCAAATCGCCCGACGCTGTCGCAACAATGCGAACACTGATCACGCCTTCGCTGGCTGTCGTTCCCACAGATGGGTTTCGACCAATCTGCATGAGGTCGCCAATCTGCTCGGCAACGCTCGACTCGCCCGCGCCAAACGTATGCAAAACCCGGATCGTCGTTTGCTCCCGACCCGCCATCGAGCGGACTGCCGGCTCGATGTACCGCTCGAACATGGCCTTCATCTCGCGCGGTACACCGGGAATGGCAAAGAGAAGCGACTCGCCAATTCGCATCTCAATCCCCGGTGCCGTCCCCCATTCGTTCGACAACGCCTTCGCCCCGACAGGAACCATCGCCTGCCGCCGATTGCTGTCGGGCATGCGTCGGCTGATGGATGCAAAAAACGCTTCGATTTCCCGAAGAGAAACATCGTCGCAAACCAACCGAGCGTCCGCAGCTTCGGCCAACGCGTCGCGGGTTAAATCGTCAGCCGTCGGACCAAGCCCACCCGTCGCCACCACAAGCCGAACATGTCGAACCGACTCCCGAATCTCATAAGCAATACACGCCTGATCGTCGGCAACGGTAATGTGCCTGCGGGTCGACACGCCAAGCTCAGCCAGCCGAGCCGAAATCCACGCACTGTTCGAATCGCAGATGGCACCGGTCGTCAGTTCGGTCCCCATCGCCATCACATCAGCCGTCGCCACATCCCGCATCGGCCGGGTCGATTGCATCTTAGCCGTCATCGTACGCCTTCAAGTTCAACACAAAGCAAGTGGAGACTACCCCCGAGACAGGTTATAGTGCTGGCTGGACATGGCATCAACGCTCCCTTTCGCGAACCGTCCATGAAGAATAGCCAGCATCAAAAGAAATCAACGAAGGCCCGCAAACACAGCCCCACTGCGCCCACCGACCTCCGCATCCTCTTTACCTGCGTGGGTCGCCGCATCGAACTGCTCGACGCATTTCGACAAGCGGCACGAAAAATGCGCATCAACCTGGAAATTCACGGCGCAGACCTCGACCGAACCGCGCCCGCCATCCACCGAACCGATGTGGCGCACATCGTCCCCCGCATCGGCCACCGACAACATGTGTCGCGGCTATTGAAAATCGTCGAGCAGCACCAAATCAACGCAGTCATCCCGCTGATCGATTCCGACCTGCTCTCGCTCAGCAAGTCCTCCGCTCGATTCGCCAAGCTCAACTGCAACGTCATCATTTCCAAGCGCCCCGTCATCGAAGCGTGTGCCGACAAATTGCTGACGTACAAACTCCTTCGCGATGCGGGCATCGATACGCCGGAAACATGGACACCAATGGAAATCTTGTCGCGCCGAAAGCACGAATTTCCATACTTTCTAAAACCGCGCGAAGGCAGCGCCGGCCAAGGACTTTTTAAGATCGAGAGCACCGCCGAACTGCGCATGTTCATCAAGCGAGACCCCGACTGCGTGGTGCAGGAATTCATCGAAGGCGTCGAACACACGATGGATGTGTACGCGGGCCTGGATGGCAACCCGCGCTGCGTTGTACCCCGGCGCCGACTTGAAGTTCGCACCGGTGAAGTCAGCAAGGGATTGATCGTCAAAGACCCAAGAATCATCTGGGCAGGCCGCAAGGTCGCAAACGCCATCGATGGCTTCCGGGGCGTCGTCACGGTGCAGTGCATGGTCACACCCACCGATCGGATCACCGTCATCGAAATCAACCCGCGCTTCGGCGGTGGTGCGCCACTGTCCATCTACGCGGGGGCTGACTTCCCCAAGTGGCTAATGACAGAACTCCTAGGCCGCCCCCTTCGCATCCAAGCCGACGCCTACCGCGACAACATCGCAATGCTCCGCTACGACGAATCGCTGTTTGTCGACGGCTCGTTTGACGCCCTCCTCGCAGGCGCAAAGAAGAAAAGTACCAAACGCACCGAACGCAAAACCTGATTTGACCGACGGGTGTCCGATGAAGAATATCCAAGCGGTGATCTTCGACCTTGACGACACCCTATATCCCGAAAAAAGCTACGCACTCAGTGGGTATCGCGCCGTCGCAGAGTTATTCGAGAGCGTCCTCGGCGATGCAGTAGTAACATACAAACGCATGTGCGCATTGTTCGATTCACCGCACCGTGCGAGGGTGTTCAATGTCATTCTCGAAGAAGCGGGCATTGACAATACGGACGACCTTGTCCGGAAAATGGTCACCGCATGTCGAACGCACGCACCGCAAATCAATCTACATGATGATGCAAACGAGGCGCTTTCGCTCCTGCGTCCACAGTTCAAACTCGGCGTCATCTCCGACGGATTCCTCGATGCCCAACAACGCAAAATCGAGGCGCTTCAAATCGAAACCCGTGTGGATACCGTCATTTTGACCGATACTTGGGGAAGAGAGTACTGGAAGCCGCACCCCCGCGCGTTTGAAGAAATCTCCCGCACGCTCCAGGTTGCACACTCCGCATGTGTGTATATTGGCGATAACCGCGCAAAAGATTTCATAGCCCCAAACCTACTGGGATGGAGTACGATCTATATCGATCGTCCCGATGGCGTACACAGATCGAAACCAGCCCCCCCCGGTGGCGAACCGCAGCACGTCGTACATAGCTTGCACGGGCTGGATACACTACTATCCTGATATGGCCCAACTCGAAGATGATCGCCTTGGGCTCCACATCCGGAATCAACTTGCCGGAATCAACTTGATCGGGCACAGCAATGACTGAAAGGGCACAGCAATGAAATTCCTCGTTGGCTTGGTATTGGTTGTTGGCATCGGCTACGGCGCGCTGCACTACCTGCTTTCCTTTGACCCGGCTCAACAGGCAAAGGACGCCCGAGCCGCCGTCAAACCGGGCATGCCCTGGGGCAAGGTCGTTTCGTCAGCAGGTGAGCCTCGAAAATGCCGGTTCTATTTCGCCCAAAAGAAAATGCTCAACGGGGTGGAGGTCGAGATCATCAAACCAGGAACGCTCACCAAGTTCGACAAGAACAACCTCGGCCAGCGCATGCGGGATGAAACACTGCCGTATGGGTTTGAATTTTTCTACAACTTCTCAGCCGAGAGCGCGTTCTTCGTCAAGTTCGATGGAGTTGGCGATGTCGAACATGTGTACGACGCGCCGACCATGAACGACTTGCTGGACCTGTAGGCAATTGGGTCAAACTGGCGGGGCTCAACCGGTGAACGTTTCAAACCGATCACCCGATTGGATGTGACGGCCATTGACGTATGCCTCGAATGGCATGAGGCGTCCGCCCGCTGGTTTGACTTCCAGCACCTCCAGCAATCCATCGCTTGCCGCCACCTGACAGCGAAAGTCGAGCGTCCCCGGCTCGATTGTGGGCCTCTCGATTGTCGGCTTTTCCTCCGACCCGACCCGAGCCAGCGCCAGAATTACCTCTTCGGTTTTTCCGGTGGCAGCCGACTTGAACACGCACCGCGCCCCCGGCCAATCCCACAGACCGTTGATGCGGTTGGCCAACACCGCAACCGGTTGATCGAAAGACAGGAACCCATCGCTCTTGCTCAACTTCGGTGCGCGCGTGGCCCCCGCGTCATCCTGCGGTGTGGGCTCAACGCACGGGTCGGCTTCGAGCAGTTCAATCGTGGCGTTCACCGCATCGACACCGACACCGGCTAGGCGATCGTGCAATTCGCAGGCGCGTTCCTGCGGGTTGAGTGCGGTCGATCGCTGCAAGTAGATGGGCCCCGCATCCATCCTGTCGACGAGGCGAAACGTGGTGACACCGCTCGTCTGCTCACCATTGATGACGCTCCACTGAAAGGGTGCGGCACCGCGATACTTGGGCAGAAGCGATGCGTGAAGATTGATGCAGTCGCGGGAGAAGACCGACCGAACCTCCGGACCGATTTTTTGCCCGAAAGCAATCGCCAACCCCAACTCCGGCTTGAGCGCGCGCAACTGCTCCACAATCGCTTCGTCATTGATCGAAGGTGTCGCCAACACATTCAAACCCAGGTCGGTGGCCGACTTCTTGACGGGCGTACACTGTGCCCGACGACCCCTGCCACTCCCCTTGTCGGGCTGAGTGATGACGAGTGGTAAGTCGTGCCCGCGATCGACCAATGCCCGAAGCGTCGGAACCGCAAAATCTCCGGAAGCCATCAACACGATTCGCATTGCTATCGCCCCCGCCTACCTGTTGACGGCTTCTTGCGCATTGACGGTTTCCTTTTTTTGTACTTTGCCGTCAACTCTTTGAGGTACTTGCGATTGGCAATCTGCTCGCCCGGCGATTGATAGTCCAAAATGAGCCGTCCATCGAGGTGATCGTTTTCGTGTTGCCAAATCCGAGCCGTCAAGTCTTCGCCCACACATTCATACGGTTCACCGCGAAGATTGCACGCACTCAACCTCGCAGCCGACGCCCGCTTCACCCGGACATTCACATCCGGGAGCGACAAGCAACCCTCCTCGGCTTCAACTTGCCCCGTCAAATCCGAAAGGTGCGGATTCACCGAAACCTGATCATGGTCGTCTTCGCCCGTCGGATTCCACACGAACAAACGCAGCGCCAGCCCCACCTGAGGTGCCGCCAACCCAACGCCTTTTTTCTCGTGCATCAAAGCGCACATCTTCGCCGCAAGCCGAGCCAAATCGTCATCGAACGCCTCGACCTCCACGCACTTTTTGCGCAGAACCGGGTCGGGATAGGCTACAATCACAAGGGAGTCGATGTTGATCTGGCTGAGCACGCGATGGGCCCTTGCTTGCGAAAGTGGTCGTTCATTCGGATGCGAGCGATCGCATGACGCGAAGAGGCAGGCACACCTCAGCTTGACTTGGACCCGCAAGTCGTTAGCATCCGTCGGTTCCAAGCTGCACCAATCGCCTGTAACGATTGTTCTGACAAGTAGTAACAACCGTTCCGACTTTACCCAGCATTCCCGGCTGCGTCAATTGATCCCCGGCTGACTTGTGATTCCTAGCTGAGTTGATTGCCACCGCACCGACCGCAAGACCTTTGATCCATGCAAGGACCCGAATGCGCTCATGACGGCAGACGCACCCGAACCATCCACGACCGAACCGATCGATCCCTCCATCGCCAAGTACGAGGTGACCGATGCGAAGAGCAATTCGGCACGCAAATGGTTTGATCAAGCCAAGAAGTTAGTCGATCAGCGCAACTACGACTACGCCATCAAATCGTTCACCGAAGGCCTGTCGCTGGATCCGGAAGCCGTCGAAGATGGTTTCATTCCGCTTCGTGGTTGTGGTGTCGCCCGTTGGCAAACCGGCGGGAAGAAACCGGGCATGCGCGACTCCGTCAAACACACGATGACCACGAAGGACCCGATCAAGGGCATGGTCAATGCGGCATGGCTCCTGGCCCACGATCCGCAAAGTGCGAGCTATGCCGAAGGCCTTCTCAAAAACGCAAACAAAGCCCACTGCGACCGAGCCGCTCTTTGGGTGGCTCCGATCCTCCGCGAAAACCTGGGCATCGAAAAGAAACCCCAGCCGAAGAAATTCTCATTGCTCAAGGAAATCTGCGAGCAAGTGGGCGACCGATGCCAAGCGCGCGGCGAAGCAGAAGAAGCCGTCAAAGCCTTTGAATTTGGGCTGGAAGCATTGGCCACGCAACAGGCGGTGGACCCCAAAAACCGCAATCTCGGTAACATTATCCGCGATTTATCGACCAAGCTCACGATCCTCAAGGGCAACTACCAGTCGGCTGACTCCTTCCGCGACAGTGTGCAGGACTCGGACGACCAAGCCCGATTGCACGACGAAGAACGCCTCGTGCAATCCGACGAACGACTCACAGAACTCGTCGAAAAAGCCCGTACCGACATGGACGACAATCCCGAGGTTGAAGCCAAGGTCATCTCTTACGTCAACTTGCTCTGCAAAGATGAGAGCGAAGCAAGGGAAGCCGAAGCCATCAACCTGCTCATCGCAAAATACAAAGAAGCCGACAACTACCGCTTCAAGCAGCGTGCCGACGACATCGCCATCCGCCAGATGGGCCGAAAAGCCAGAGAAGCCAAAAAATCAGGCGATACCGACACACACAAGGAACTGCTGAGGCGTCGCCTTGGGTTTGAACTCAAAACCTACAAGGAGCGCGTCAGCAAGTACCCCACCGATCTTCGCCTGAAACATGACTACGCCCGACGGCTCTTCCAGTCCGGCAAGTTCGACGACGCCATCCCCCTGTTCCAGCAGGCCCGCTCCGAGCCCAAAGCCCGCCACTCCTGTTCGTTGTTTCTTGGCCGATGCTTCTTTCAAAAGAATCTTTACTCGCAAGCGGCCAGCATCCTTTCAGACGCCATCGACAAATACGAGCTGACCGAGGATGACATGGCAAAAGAGCTAAACTATTGGCTGGGCAGGGCCTACGAGGAAGACAAAAACGTCGATCTGGCCGGAAAGACGTATGGCAAGTTGCTTGAGATTGATTACAATTACCGCGACGTCAGAAGCCGCCTGGAGGCACTCAAGTAGTGCCCGTCTTGGTGAAATTCACAAGTGGGCGGTTCCTGATTTAACGATTTCTATCGCTCTAACCAGATCCTACTGCTTTGACCCAAAGTCGTACCGGAGATTCACACAGATGGCCAACTCACTTTCATCCAAGAAGCGCATCCGACAAAACAGCGTCAGGCGCGCCCAGAACGTCGCCCGAAAATCGGAAATCAAAACACAAATCCGAAAATTCGAGGACGCGATCCGAGCCAATGACGTCGCACTCGCCGAAACCGAATACCGCAAGGTGACCAAGTCTCTCGATCAAGCATCCAGCACAAGCACCATGCACAAGAGCACTGCCGCCCGCAAGAAATCGCGCCTAGCCAGCAAGCTGAACCACGCCAAGTCCGCATCCTAAGACGAGGATCGCTTGACCGTACTGGCTATGCCGCCTGCACTGCGCAGCAGGGTGGTCGCGTCTTGGTGCCATTCGGACGCTTCGCTGCCACTGGTCCAATGTCTTCCCGGATCATGCTACAGATGCCTCAGCGCGACGAAAGCCCTGCCAACCCATTCGTCTCACGCGCCGGACAAAAACTGCAAGCCGCCCTCACCGCATTTAACATTGACCCTGCCGGTTTGTCCTGCGCCGATCTCGGCTGCAACGTTGGCGGGTTTACGGATTGCCTTCTCCAAAATGGGGCTTCCACCGTCTATGCCATCGACACGGGTTATGGCTCCCTCGCCTGGAAACTGCGCACCGATGCACGCGTCGTTGCGATGGAGCGCACCAATGCGCTCCACGCATCCCTGCCCAGTGCTGTCAATCTGATCACCATTGATGTCGCCTGGACGAAGCAACACCACATCCTGCCAGTCGCCCATCAGATGCTTGCCGGCAAAGGATGCGTTATCAGCCTCATCAAGCCACATTACGAAGCCGACCGCGCACTCCTGCGGCAGGGCGTCTTGACCGCTGACGATGCGGCAGAAGTGTTCGCAAGTGTGACCGACAAGCTCGCGAACACTGGATACCCAGTGCGCGCCACTATCCCAAGCCCGATTCTTGGACGCAAAGGCAATGCTGAGTATCTTGCGCTGTTCAGATTTGATTCATGAACGCGCTCCTGCCACTTCAAACACCCTGGCACACTGTCCTGTCAGCCCCCTGACTATGACACACAGCGTCAGTCACCCCGCCTTCACCTCAAACACAAGCGGCAGACCGACAGACACCGACGCCGATCGATCCTGTGATATGTTGTGCCGTGAATTGAAGAACGGTGCCGCGTGGTGATGCGGCATCTGCCAAACACAGAACTTACCAGTACGACAAAATGTGTTTTGTCATGGCGATGTCACGGAATTGGGTCGTCCACCATATGTGAATTGCGACGACCGACACGAACCAACAGCTCCGACAGCCAGTGCAACTGACCGACACATTCCGATCAGCCGTCTCGGTCCGTGTCAGTGGCCTTCGACTCCCACACCCGGATGTCACAAATCTCAACTTGTGCAAGAACGTCCGGTAAGTCCTGCCAAACGCGCACCATGTGTCGCCGCGTCGCCCCGGAAAGAATCGGACCGTCCCACTCGCCCTCGACCAACATCGGGGTGGCGATGTAGGCCCTCTCAGATCGCACAAACCGGCCGCTACGATCCTCCAGATTCACACGCACTGCCAACAAGGTCACCATCTCCGGACCATTGTTTGTGGCTTCGATCACAATCGCCGCCTTCCGATCATCGCTCGAAGGCAATACCTTCGCCGTGATTGCCAACTGATCGCGATACTCAGGCGATCGGCGATCATTCAAAGCATCCGCCAGAATCGGGGGCAGCGCTTTGCGAATCTCCGGGAGCGAATGAATCACCTGCCCGCCCGTCAAGAGCGCCTTGTCAATCTTGCGATCCACCACGTTGAGCCCATAGACACCAAGGACCACCGCGCCAACCACCGCGACACCCACGACCCCGCAAATGCCATAGACCAACGAACTCAAAAACCCACCTCGATAAACCGTCACATTATCGCCGCGCGACATAGCCAATACTCCATCTCAACACCACAAAATCGGTTTCAGAAGCCCTATCTTCAAATCCATCTTCGGGGCCAGACACAAAATATTCGCTGATTGACTCCGAATTGAAGAATTCCATCGCCAAACCTGATCTATCTTTATTCTACGCAGACTCTTACGGGTGCAATCTGCGCAACGGATGAGCAAGTGGCGCCTCACACTCTCAGTCTTGCCGGTAGTGAAGAATTTTGTGGGTCGCGCAGACCACGGATGATGTGCCATTGAGTCAATCGATGCCTGTGTTGTCAGCGTGCTTGTCAGGCAAAGACTGACACGAATGTATGTTCTTAATGGTGATTTCGACGCTTAACTCCTGTATGTCAGGACGGCGTCAGTCACGACATGTGGCATTCATCAGCGATTTGACGTGGTGACAGACAGATTCCGACAGGGCTGAGAGGTTGTATCCGCCTTCCAAAACGCTCACCAGCCTGCCGCCGCCAGATCGATCTGCCGCCTCCAGAATCCGGTCCGTCATCCAACCGAATGACTCGCTTTGAAGGTTCAATGGAGCCAGCGGATCCCGCTCGTGTGCATCGAAGCCAGCCGAGATGATGATGAACTGCGGCTTGTATTCGTCCAAAGTGGGAAGCAAAACCTCGTCGAAAGCTCGTCGATAGTCTGCATCACCGCTTCCGGGCATCAGTGGAATGTTCAAGGTCGTACCCTCGCCCGCCCCTTTGCCACGTTCGCACGCATAACCAGTACCCGGATAGATGTGATCGGGATGCCCATGGATGTTGCAGACCATGACTTCGGGCGACTCTTCGAGGAGATGCTGCGTGCCATTACCGTGGTGGACGTCCCAGTCGACAATCGCCACGCGATCGAGCCCATAGCCGTCGAGCAGGTACCGCGCTGCAATCGCAGCGTTCGCGAGCAGGCAAAACCCCATCGATTCTTCCCGCTCGCAGTGATGACCGGGCGGCCTGACTGCACAGAAGGCGTTCTTGATCGAGCCTTCCATGACCGCGTCCAAACTGCCCAGAATCGAGCCTGCCGCCAAACGTGCCGTCATGTAGCTTTCCGCGCAAATGGCACTGTCGGGCGTGTCAATATACGGCTCACCCGCGGCGCAAGCCTTCTTCAACCGATCAAGATAGGATGCCGGATGCACGACTTCGAGTTGATCATCGGTGGCTTCGCGAACCGGCAACTCAACGCACTGCGAATCGAGGCCTGCATGTGCCAACCCATCGCGAATGGCGATCAATCTTTCTGGTCGCTCGGGGGGTTGCCCAGCGGGACGGTGTGCCAGGAAGGCCTCGCTCATCAAAAGGCCGGTCTTGTTGGTCATGGTTCCAACTCACGTCTGGGTTTGACTTGTGTGGAAGCAGAAAATCCGTGATATCAGGGGGGATCGCTCGGTAAGAACCGATGACCCAAGGCGAACCACAGGAATCCCCACGATGCTTCTCACGGTCCCAGCCAATCTTAAGCTCATCACGTTTGATTGCTACGGGACCTTGATCGATTGGGATGAAGGCCTGCAACGATCACTCGGACCATTCGCAGAAGACTCCCGCCAGCCGCTTGCAGAATTGGTCGAAGCGTACATCCGCACCGAAGCAACGCTGGAGCAGGGCGCATACCGCCCCTACCGCGAAATCCAGCGGATCACACTCGCCCAACTCGCCGAGCGATTCCGCTTCACGGTCCCGTCACCCAAAGAAAACGCACTGTCCGATGGCATCGCCAAGTGGGCACCCTTTGACGATACGATCGCGAGCCTTGCAAGATTGAAAACTCGCTACATGCTGGGTGTCTTATCGAATATCGATATCGACCTCTTCGCTGCCTCCGCAAGCAAATTGCAGATCCCGTTCGATCTCATCATCACAGCCGAGGACGTCGAGGCGTACAAACCCTCCCACGCTCACTTTCTTCGCATGCTCCAACAAACAGGGCTCAAACGGGAAAACATCCTTCACGTCGCACAAAGTTTGTATCATGATGCGAAACCCGCGGCAGAACTCGGCCTACCATTCGTTTGGATCAACCGATACGGCCAGGATCGACCACACGATGTGCCAATGCTTGCTGAGTTTCAAAGCCTCGAAGACTTTGCGAACACCCTGCTCGGTGAGGAACCATCATAAGACAGCAAGGAGCCCACATGCCAAACGTCCTTGATCATTTGCAACCCGGAAGCCGCGTGCGCATCGTTCACCTGATCCAACGTCGCAGCGGATCATGGCGCACCACCGTCGAGGGAGAAGTTTTGGAGATCCTCGATGCTCCGACCGGAAGTTGGTTTGCGCACGGGCAGGGTGGTCACTATTGGTTGCGGCGTCTGCGTATTCGCAAGACCGATGGCGAAATCACGGTCGTATCGGTGGCCCCGGAGAGCGAAATTACTGTGATCCATGAGAGCGATCCTTCCTCGTCCGTGAAATCGGAGACGGCGTGATTTCGTTTCAATCGCACCGGGTCAAACGGGCTTGGGGCTTGCTCGGGCGGATTTTCGTCGTTGGTGCGGTACTCTTCTGGCTGTTCTTCGACACGTTCCGTCATCATGTTCCACTCACGTCGGACGGGCACACGATACGGTTCAGTCATTTTGGAACATACCAGGACTATGCGGTGTGGAGTGAGTTGATCACCGCATTTGAGACATTCCATCCCACGCTTCGCGTGAAGCAGGAGTATGTTGTCGGCTGGTATGGGCTTTACAATCGCAAACTTAGACAACAATTCCTGGCACAAACCGAACCCGATGTCGCATTGGTGCAAGCCAGTTCGTTTCTCGGGCTCGCGGACCAGTTCTCACCGCTTGGGAACGCATCAGATTCCGAACCGACTCAGTTGGAATTTGCGGCTATGGACCCCACAGCCTTGGCAATGTACCGCGTGGGTGAAGTTCAGATGGCTATGCCGGTCACCGGCGGAAACCTGCTGATCTACTACAACAAGCGATGTTTCGACAAGGCCTCCCGGAAGTTGGGCTCACCGATCCCGTACCCAGCCGACGACTGGACGCTGGCTGATTTTGAATCGACCGCCCGCCAGCTAACCCTCGACTTCGATAACGACGGTACAATAGATCAATTCGGGTTCTGGCAACCCAGATGGCTGTACTATCTACCGTTCATTTGGTCCTTCGGTGCTGAAGTCATGGATCAACACAACGAGCGATGGCTTCTTTCCGGACCGGAAGCAGAGGATGCCTTTGCGTTCTATCAACGAATGCGCGTCGGCCCGGACCGATACGCCCCCCACCCGCACGAAATCTCCCAGATCATTCAAGATGTTGGTTTTCTTACCGGAAGAGTCGCCATGTGCGTCAACGGACCCTGGTTCCTGCCGTTCCTTGAGGAAACCAGCCTTCGCTCAGATTCTGGTGTTGCCCACATCCCGATAGGGTCTGCCGGAAGATTCACGCGCATCACATGGGATGGCATGGCCATCAGCAAACGCCAAGGACCCGAGGCTCGGCAAACAGCCATCAAATTCCTTCGATTCGCAGGTTCGGAACAGGGGCAACGGATCCTGACCCGGACAGCACGAGCGCTGCCTGCCCGCACATCCGTGCAAACTTGGTTTCAGGAACGCCGTCGTGGGGAACCTGCCGCCCGGTTCTCTGAGGCCATCGCGTATAGCCGACCCGAACCCATGACACCCAGATTTCGCCAAATCGACCGGGCGGTACACCGACACCTCGCGCCCTTGCTCCGAGAGGATTCCCCCATTTCACCCGCCCAGTTTCTCGAAGCGTTGGCGCAGGATTCTGCCGTTCGGCCACTCGTCAAGGGCGCGCAGGCGGCTGACAATTGGTGGCACGATGACAGGATTCGGGATGATTCCGTGTCAGTCTCCGTGACCGACACGCTCTTGAACGGCCACAGTCCAACAGGGAAATGAACGCACAGAATGACGATGAAGCAAAGTTTCAGTGTCGTGGCGGCTTGTTCTTGCCCTCTGTCAGACATGCTGACAGAGGGAACCAAAGGCGACAAGCATGAATTGGCGCGTCGGTCATTGGCACGCGCTGACCGATCGTCACTGAACGGCTCTTGGCGCGTTGCCTGTAGACGAGACAAGGGCATCTGCTTGTGATTTCAGCCTGATGAAACCAACTCTACAACGAACATCCTCACGCAGCGGCTCACTCTTCCTGCTGCCTTGGCTGATTGGGGTAGCCGTCCTGGTCTTCGCTCCCTTGATGTTCGCGTGGGTGCTTTCATTTGTGGAATGGGATGGCTCAAGCCAGCAACACCTCAGTTGGGTCGGCTCCCAGCACTACTGCGAACTCCTCCTTGGCGATGCAGAATCACCAAGAGGGCCAATTGCATCGCCAAGTTCCTCGGCGTCTGACCAACAAGCCGATCCAATGTTCTACAAGGCGATGCGAAACAGCGTCACCTTCTCCCTGTTCGCAGTACCGCTAAGCCTCTTTTCGGCTTTCGCACTGGCGATGCTTCTGAACGCCCCACTGCGCGGGATCGCTTGGTTTCGATCCCTGTTCTACATGCCCCATGTGCTGGGCGGTGTCGCCACCGTACTCATCTGGAGTTGGGTTCTGAACCCGGCCTTTGGCCCCCTGAACAGCATTATTCAAACCGCTTATGACGTCATCGATCCGGTCGTACGGCTATTTCACAAGTCGGGAACAGCCGCCTGGCCTCTGCCCGGATGGTTGATGTCGAAGACATGGTGCAAACCTGCGGTGGTCCTCATCCACGTTTGGACCACTGGCGGAGCGGTGTTCATCTTCCTCGCAGCCCTGCAAAGAGTCGATCCGGATACCCACCTCGCCGCCCATCTTGACGGCGCGAACGCCTGGCAACGACTCCGATTGATCACGCTTCCGCAACTCACGCCGGCAATCCTGTTCAATCTGATCACCGGACTGGTCGCCTCGATGCAATCGTTCAATTACGCATACCTCCTCTACAACCGCGCTCAAGAGGATGGGCTCCTGTTCGTCTCGTTGCAAATCTATCGCACCGCGTTTGAACCGCCCTACCGGCTTGGATACGCGTCTGCGATGGCATGCATCCTGTTTGTCTTGCTGCTGGGCGTCTCGCTGTTTGCGTTTTGGTCGCGTCGGATTTGGGTGCATTATGAGAGTTAGCTCGACCGCATCAGTCCTTCGATATGCCGCGCTGATCGCCGTGGCGCTCTTGCTGGCAGCTCCGCTCCTAGCCGCTTTCACCATTGCGCTGAGCCCGATTGAAGAGGTCTATTCAACGACTAGGCCGACGTTCCCGACCAGTCTTCACTGGTCCAACTTTTTCGACGCAATCGAGAAGGTCCCTTTTCTACGCTTCATAGCCAACTCCATGCTGATCGTGATGTTCGCCGTGCCTGGAGCGATATTGACCAGTGCGATGGCTGGGTATGCGTTTGCCCGCCTTCAATGGAAAGGAAAGAAAGCCTGCGTTCTCTTCCTCTTTTGCTCGTTGGTTGTCCCAGCCCAGGTCTTGCTGATCCCGCACTTCGTGTTGTTCTCGTGGCTCGGATGGGTCAACACCTATAAGCCGCTCATCGTGCCGGCTTGGCTTGGTGGCGGGGCGTTCAATGTGTTTCTTTTCTGGCAGTTTTTTCGGACAATTCCACGCGACTACGACGACGCAGCTCGGCTCGACGGCGCATCGCATTGGTTCATCCTGACCCGTGTTATGCTCCCCATCGCAAAACCAGCCGTCGCCGCAACCTGCCTGCTCAGTTTTGTCTACCACTGGCAGGAATTCCAAAAACCGCTGATCTATCTCTCCGACTTTCGCACCTACCCCGTCGCTCTTGGCCTTCGCATGTATCAAGCCACAGGTGGCAGTTGGATCAACTTGGTGATGGCGGCAAGCTTGTTGGCATTGGTGCCCATTCTTGTCGTATTTCTCTGCCTTCAACGCCACATTGATACAGCAAAGCGGGAAAGCAAAACATAGATGCATCCCACAACGCCCGCTTGTCTTCGTAACTTAATATCCTTACGACACTTATGCCGCAATGCTTGGCGGCGCGATCATTCTTGACGGATTGCTGAATATCGGCGAACATGCCGAGCTGTTAATTCGTCCGGATTTCACAACTGCAAACCCTTCGCCGAACGCACTTCGTCGTCGCGGAACATCGGAGCTTCAACGTGTACGCAATCATCGAAAATGGTGCCCATCAATACCGCATCGAAGAAGGCACCCGCCTCGACCTGCAACTTCAGGACGTGGATGAGAATGCAAAGAAGTTGACCTTGGACAAAGTGCTGCTGATTGCAGACGGTGGCGAAGTCACCATCGGAGCCCCCTATGTCGAAGGCGCGAAAATCACGGCTTCGATCGATCGCGAAATCAAGGGCAACAAGATCACCGTCATAAAGTTCCGCCGCCGCAAGAACTACCGGCGCAAGCAAGGCCACCGACAGAACTACCTCCGCGTTCACATCGATAAGATTGAAGCCTAGCGGTCGGCCCATCGAATCAGCATAACTTATTAAGATACAATACATTAGGGCGATTCCAGGCTCTACATCTGCGCGGATTCCTCGCAAACGATGCGCTATCACCTTCACTATTCTTCGTGTGCTTGGATAATGGCAAAGGCCTCGTCAGCAGACTTCGCGGCCAAGAGCCTCTTGCGAAATTTCTCGACCAGCATTAGCCGCGAGATTCGCGCCAGCGCCTGAATGTGAGGCCCAGTCTTGTCGGGCGGGCTGGCCAACAGAACGATCAATTCCACCGGTTCACCATCACTGCTACCAAACTCGATGGGCTCTGCCGGGACACCGAGAGCAATCGCCAGACTCGGGCAAGCCGACGATTTTCCGTGCGGCACAGCCAACCCAAACCCAATTCCCGTCGAACGGGTGGCTTCGCGGTCCAACACCGCATGCAACACTTCGTCGCGATTCTCCAGCTTCCCGCACGCATCCAACACGTCAACAAGCTCGCCGATGGCTGCTTCCTTGGATGATGCCGTCAATGGAACCCGAATGCACGCGGCAGAAAGAATGTCTGATAGCTTCATGAATGATGATTCCCGATGCTTGGTCCGAACCATTCTGCCAACAATTCGCCAAATCGCAACCAAGATTTTCCGGTGTGTATCGCACCAGCAACACCCAGTTCAAGCCTTTGACCTCATCGCCTCGACACAACGCATCCACGGACACACCGGCGAAAAACAAGGAAACATGTTTATTATCGGACGTTACTGGGGTTATTGTGCCTCGCTTGCGCCAACACGCCCGAATTTCCCATGGCGATGGCTAACAGTGTTTCACGTGGAACGAATGAGTTGCGCGAATCCCTGTCGAAAACACAATGAGAAGCACCCCGCCGTGAACCAATTTTCCAAGCATCGAAAAAATCTTTACAGGCGACCCGAAAATGGGTAGCGTTCAATCGCTGTTCCATGTGAAACAACCTTTGCCATTCGTTCTGACATCGCCAGGAAGGGACTCCGATGCCCAAGAAACCGAACCGCCTTGGACGTGGCCTCAATTCGTTGGTTAGCTCAAGCCTGCTCACCGAGAAAGAATCGCCCGAGGTTGATTCAACCGATGACCGCAAACCCCAGAACCCGCCACAATCACCCGCACCCCAAGCAGATGGCGACGCAAGCACTTCGCCCCACCGAATCGACATTACCGAGGATGCCTCTTCGAGCGCGCCCGGCAGTATACTGAGTCGCATCAATCGTCTTCAGGCGTCTGAAGAAAACCTTGACGCTAAGCACTCCGGCCTCGACCCCACCACACCAAGACCCATCGGGTTGCTGGAAGTTTCGGTTCATCAGATACGCCCAAACTCTCACCAGCCGCGAAAAGCTTTTGATGCCGTCTCGATCGGACGGTTGGCGCGATCAATCGCCGAATCGGGAATACTTCAGCCACTCCTTGTCAGGCCTGCCGATTCTGTTGGGGCAGGCTTGCAAGAGGACACAGGATACGAGCTTATTGCTGGTGAACGGCGCCTTCGGGCAGCAAAAGCTGCTGGCATTGCCACCGTTCCGGTTATCATCAAACGTATTGAATCTCGCGAGTCTATGGAGCTGGCGTTGATCGAGAACGTCCAACGCGAGGACCTCAACCCAATCGATCGCGCTCGGGCCTACCAATCGCTCTGTGAACATGCCAACCTTACTGCTCAGGAAGCCAGCCATCGGCTTGGTGAAGATCGGAGCACCATTGCGAACTACCTGCGCCTGCTCGAATTGCCCGACTCTGTCAGGAAGATGGTCGAAACCGGTCAGCTAAGCATGGGCCATGCGCGAGCCCTGCTCGGATCACCAAACCCTGAAGTTCAACACACCTTGGCGCAACAGGTCGCAACCCAGGGTCTGTCCGTGAGGGCAGTGGAAAGCCTCGTCAAGAAGGCTCGCTCAGATGGCGGAACGCCCGCTATCAAAACCCCGATGCCTGTTAGCCGGGATGCAAACCTAGCGGACATCGAAGAAAAGTTGCAACAAGCTGCAAAAACTAAAGTGACAATCAAGCCCGGGCGGGGCGGTAAACGGGGAAAAATCGTCCTCGAATACTACTCTCTCGACGACTTCGACCGACTGGCGGCTCTGTTGGGATACTCCGAAGAGAGCGCCCGGTAGATCGAAAGAGCAGTGTTAAGACCGCCACTTGAACAATAGGAAAACTAGGTAGACTGATCAGTTTTCCGTCGTCCGTGCGAGGGACGACCGACGGTGGGCTGACATCTGCAAATCGCATAAAACCTTTTAAGCAAACGTTTTATGGATACGGTCGAGTCGACGTACGCCGCGAGTTGTCGCGGTGTCATGGATGCGTGTCAGTCAAGAGTGACACGGTATCTTGGAATATTGGGATAACGGGGCTGTTTGTTCTTGAGGCAGCGCTGGCTTCCGAGGCGGGGGAGGTTTGGCTATTTCTAAGGCACGGCTCATTTGCTCTGTTGTGAATGCTCAAGCATTCAGTCCTCCGGTGGAGGCTATTCGCTCATCACTTGGTGACCGTCTTTGGCATGAATTGAGGTTCGATTGCTTCGAGGGGCTCTCATCGAAAGAACGCGAGAGGCTCTGCGATTCCTGTGGAGCGAACGTACTTGCTACATGGCGATCGGTTTCGCAGGGTGGGTTTTCCGAACTGACGACTTCCGAGAGAACCGATAGGCTCTCGCATCTGCCAGCGAGGCTTATCGACGTTGAGTCTGGGGCTGATGGCGAGAGCCCGGTTCCAGCGATCGCAGCGGACCCGGGTAAGACTAGTGCTATCCTATTGTCCCAACATCACTTAGAGCAGATTCCAGAATCCTTGGTTTCCACGCTGCGCCAACTGGAATCTGACCCATGCAAGCCCGAGGCAATCAAAGTGGCTTGGTGCTGCGGGGATATTTCTGAGAACATTTTGGCGCTCTCGTTATGCCGAGATGCGCCGGGGCGACGGATTCTTATCTGTATGGGTGAGCGCGGGATGATGTCGCGCATCCTTGCCCCCAAGGCGAAAGCGTTTGCGAGTTTTTGTGCCGCAGACTCAAACCACCTTGCCGCTCCGGGGCAGTTGTCCCTCGATGAAATGGTGCAGCTCTATCGATGGCCTTCGATCAATGAGTACACGCAGTTCTTCGGTGTGATTGCATCACCGGTCGGGCACTCGCTGTCTCCTGCATTATTCAACGCGCAGTTCGATCGTGACGACCTCAACGCGGTTTACCTGCCGCTGCTGATCGACGGCCAGGATGAACTGGAGCGGTTTCTGGTTGCTTGCCAGGAGACGAGATGGTTGGACGCAGTCGGCTTCAGCGTGACCCTGCCGCATAAGGAATCCGTCTACCGATGGCTGGGGACGCGGGTTGATCGTCGGGCTCAGCGCATCGGTGCCGTCAACACGCTGCACCTCAGCAATGGCGAATATTGCGGCTACAATACCGATTATTGGGGCGTTCTGGAGGCTTTGAAGCGGGGCGGAGGGGTGTCTGCCGACGATTTGAAGTCAGTTCGAGCGACCGTGCTTGGTGCGGGTGGAGTCGCCCGCGCGGTGGTGGCGGCGCTGACTGACTGCGGGGCCAAGGTCACAGTTTTCAACCGCTCGCAGGAGCGCGCCGAAAAACTGGCCGTCGAGTTCGACTGTCGATTCGAACCGTGGGAGAATCGATCGGCCGAAAGCCCCGACTTGCTGGTGAATTGTACCCGCGTGGGAATGTGGCCCGAGGTTGACGACACGCCCTTTCCGGCAGAGCGTTTGCGAAGCGAGTCGTTGGTATTCGATACGATCTATCGCCCACAAGAAACGCGACTTATCAAAGATGCAAAAGCCTCCGGATGCAAGACAGTAGGGGGTCTGGAAATGTTCATCCAACAGGCTGCGGCTCAATATCGAATCTGGACCGACAAACAAGCCGACATCGCCCTCCTGCAACGGGTGGTGGAAGACCGCCTCAACTCTGACGAAACCCGCAACTCGGCGCAGCAAACATGAACGTTGTCTTGATCGGTTATCGCGGAAGTGGCAAGACGACGGTAGGGCGCATTCTGGCGGAGCGTAACGATGTCGGCTTCGTCGATACAGACGAGTTGATCGTGCACCAAGCCGGTCAAGGCATTGCTCAAATTTTCGCCAGCGAAGGCGAGGACGGTTTCCGCACACGCGAGGAAGCCGCAATCGCAATGGCGGTTAGGATCAAAGAGAGGGTTATCAGTGTTGGCGGCGGGGCGGTTGAACTGCCATCAAACCGATCGCTGCTCCGCGCCTACGGTTCCGTGATCTGGCTCCAAGCCGACGCTGACTCACTGTCGGAGCGAATCTCAAAGGACGATACCAGTGCCACCCAACGCCCGAACCTGGGCCAAGGGGGCCTGGAAGAGGTGCGCGACGTGCTCAAAAGACGGAACCCGCTTTACGCGAAGCTCGCGCATCTCGCTATCTCAACCGCCGGTAAATCGCCCACCACAATCGCCGAAGACATCGAAGCGTGGCTGAATCTGTGAACGCGCAAACGCTCGGCTACAACGGAACCGTGGCGAGTTGCACATCCCGCAGAACGGCTGACCTAGGCTTGTTCGATGGCTTTGAAAAGTTCGGAGAACGGCTGGTCGAGGGCGTCGTCGGTGATTCGCTTTAGCGTTGGAAAACTTGGCCAGCTCTTACCGAGTTCGATCTGCGAGAGTTGTGCTTTGGAAAGACCGATGCTGTTGGCCATCTCGGTCAGGGTGAGTTCCTGTCGAAGTCGCTGAGCGCGCAACAGACGCGAGAGGCGCTTTTGAAGTTCCTGTTCACTGAGCGTCAGCAAACCAGAACTTTGTGCCACGTCGTTGACAGATTTCAGCACCGATTCGGCTTGCACTGGTTTTGCGAGGTATCCCTTGCAGCCGAGTTTCATGGCCATTTGTACCGAAGCAATGTCGGGGCGTTCCACCACAGCAATGCACCGGATGCGGGGAACTGCGTCCATCACATGCTCGACGAAGGAGGATCCGTCGGCGAGCGTTGCCCGAAGGTCGATCACTGCAACTTCAAATCGGGAAGCGTTGAGCGCGGCTTGCGCTGCATCGACCGATTCAAAGCAGTGTAAATCGTATCGTGTTTCTGCGAACAGCATTGCGGTTTGCTGGCAGAGTGTTTGCTCATCAACGAGAAGGACTGGAATTTTCCGGGCCATCGGGGTACCCCTTTAGATAGAATCGAGTTGTCTTGCATTCCAACGCGGCTCTGGCCTAACGTCGCCCGGCGACACTGTTTTTCGCCGGGGTTTCGGTGCAATCGCACCAGACCAACGCTGCCGACCTATCGAAACCAACCGGTCCCGACTCCCACGAACATGGCAAACGTGCGAATGGTTGATCGCCCCGATTCAAACTCAGACCATCATCCGCTCGTGTATTTTCGGCAGGTGTCGATTTGAAGTTGACTTGTTTTTCTGAGAAGGAGTCGCGACGCGGGGTTGGCGTCGGATTTTGGCGGATGCGCCGCAGCGGATCAACGTGCGAGATAAGCGGTGGCCGCGAACCGCTCAGCGCGAATACCAATGCTGAAATGTTGATTTTGTTCCGGTGAATGGCAATCCAAGCGGGCGATTTGCGTAGCCTCCCGTTGACTCGAAGTGGGCAGCGAAACGGGCGTGATCGCTCGAACTTTTCCGCTTGGTTCTTCTATTGAACCGAGGCAACGACAAGCGTGATGTCGTCTGCTTGCTCGGCTAGGCCTGCAAATCGGCGTACATCCCACAGCAACTGCTGCGTCATGGTGACGACTTCGAGGTGGCGGTGTCGCAGGATCGAATCGCGAAGGCGCTCGGTGCCATACAGGTCGCCATCGTAGTTCATCGCTTCGGTCACACCGTCTGTGTAGAACACGATCTGGTCGCCGCTCTGCAACTCGACGACATCTTTGAGGTATGCAGCATCAGGCGCGACGCCGATGACCAAACCACCCTCTTCCAGCTCGCTGAATTGTTCACCACGCAGGAGCAGGGGCGGGTTGTGACCTGCGTTGCAATAGGTGAATTGTTTTCCGTCGGGTGAAAATACGCCGTAGAACATCGTCGCGAATTCGGAGACAAGGGTGTCGCGACACATGTGCTGGTTAACGCGGCTTATGATGTCGTCGATGTTGAACACGCTCTGCGCATGAGCGCGGAGCGCAGATCGAACCGAGGCCATCATCAACGCGCCGGGCAACCCCTTACCGACAACGTCCGCGATGGCGACACCAACGTTTCCCTTGGGTAAATCGAGGTAATCGAAGAAATCACCCCCGACTTCCAGAGACGGCTGATAGACCTGTCCGAACTGGATCTTGGGGTGGCAAATGGGTTCGGCTGGAATCATTCGCCTTTGAATTTGGCCCGCGTGTTGCAGGTGCCTTGCGAGGCGTTCTGCGTCCCGCGCTTCTGCAAGAAGCCGGGAACTGAAGACCGCTGCGGCAGCGAGCGATGCCACGGCTTGCAGCAACTCGGTATCCAATGCGCTGAATTTTCTCTTAACGCCGCAGTAAATCCGAAGCACGCCAAGCGTCTTGCCGCGGTATGCCAAGGGGCAGCATAAACCGCTGACCATGCCCTCTTTCTTGGCATGGTCGCGGAATCGAACGCGCGGATCAGTGCGGGCATCTTCGATGTAGACGACCTCGCCGGAAATAGCGGCTTGATCGATGGGGTTCTCGCTGAGACGAATGCGCCCTTTGTGCAGGTATGCGGGCGAAATATTGTGCAACCCTGAGATCACCAACTCTCCGGTGGCCTCATCGAGCAGCCGGATGGAAGCGGATTTCACCTGCATGACGTGGCAGATGCGCTGCGCCGCGATATTGAGTGCCTCGTCGAAATCGGCGGTTCGGGCGAACAGAACCCCGAGCCCGTAAATCGTGGACAACTCACCAACGCGCTGGCGAATCCGGGCCTCCTGCCGACAAAAAATCCCGAGAATGCTTGCGATAAGGCGTGCAAAACTTTGTGCCTGCTCGCTCGGACAAGATTCCAGAACCGCGACCGAACCGAGCACATGCTCGCGCCAAATCACGGGTACGGAGAAATCGTCGCGCTCGACATCGACCACATCTGCCTGAGCAGACGAACTGGAAACCGTATCGAGGCGTGTTCCGTCCGCATCGAAGAATGCCAGGGAGCACCCGCAGAGACTCGAAAACGAACCGCGCAGAGATGACAGGGTGGCTGGGTCGATCAACTCGCGAAGGGTGTGAATCGAACGCTGCTCGTCAGACAACATCGCTGGATTATCGGTGGGCGACTCGGTTGTCGCATCCTTGGGCTTCATGCGTGGTGTTCGTCTCTTCAATATCTTAACCGACTCGTTTCGACGACAGCGGGAGATCACCTCTTCGGCGGGCTGGCGGATACCTTATATCTTCGTAGCCGGTTGTTGACCAGACGAATCGTGCCTGTGCGGGCTCAGACGGATATACTCCTGCGATATGAACTCCAACGAAATCGAAAACACGCTTTTCATCGTGACCGGTTCGTGCCTCAAAGCCGAGCGCATGGATCGTCCTTTGGCTGGCAGGGTTCGCGAAGAGGCCCAGAACATCCTGCAAGAATCGTGCTCCGAAGAACCCGACATCGTGATCCTGGGCGACATCTGGTATCTCAATTCAAAGGAACTCCATCAGACCCCGACGATCAGTGTCGGCGGGCCGGGCGTGAATCATGTTTCTGCCTATTGGCAGTCGCGATTACCGTTTGCGCTTTTGGTTGAGAACGTGCTGCAAATCCAAATGGATGTCGGCGGCTCGGATCATCGATGCTGCGTTTGGGGCATGGACCACGAACTAACCGTCGAAGCCGTGGACACCTTCCTGATCAAAGGACATCTCATGCGATTCCTTTCGTACTTCCCGGAGCTATCGCCATAAAGTTGCCCGTCGCTATGGCGAGATGCACGCCCGATCACGTTGCAATGCCTCGATGCGCTCCATGCGGCTTGCGATTTCGGCGAGGGTTCGGTCATTGAATCGCCGGATTATTTCACCTTCGGGGCGCTTTGAATCCATGTCGAGCGCTCGCTGTAAATGTTGCTGTGCTTCAATCATGGCGTCGCATGTTCCCACCTGCACGAGGCAATCGGCGAGATCGACGTGCGTGCGGGGCCGCGATGGATAAAGTTTCAAAGTCTCGCGTCTGGCTGCGACTGCTTTTTCTGCCTCGCCGCGGATGCCTGCGAGGTGACGGAGTAAGTGGATTTGCGATTTTCGTTGCCAAAAG
>JAADIU010000248.1 GCA_013151185.1 Planctomycetota bacterium | reverse complement strand
TTAACCTGCTTCGAGGCGTCGGGGATGGGGGCTGCGTCGTCGTGGGGCAACTTGCTGATGACGTGCGGGAGCGTGTTGGGGCGTTGGCTCGTCATCGCTCTGCACGGTTGGTGTTGGAAGCCGAAGCCACCGAGATGTTTGAGTTGCGTGTGCCCGGTTCACACAACCAAACGAATGCCCGGTTTGCGGCGCTCGTTGCGGAGCAGTTGGGCGTTTCGATGGCGAGCGCGGGTCGGGCACTGACCGAGTTCGCGGGCCTGCCGCATCGCCTTCAATTCGTGAGTGTCATCGAAGGTGTTCGGTACTTCAACGATTCAAAATCGACCTCGGCAGAAGCGGTCGGTACTGCGCTGCGTTCGTTTAGCGAACCGGTTGTTCTCTTGTGCGGTGGGAAGGACACGGGCCGCGAGTTGGACCGGATCGCCGATGGTCCGTGGGAAACGGTTCGGGCGGTCGTTTGTTTTGGCGACGCGGCAGAACGTTTGATGCAAATGCTTACCTCGCTCCCAGCCGATCGACGACCTTCAGTCGTCCATACAGAGAAAACGGTGGATCGCGCAGTCTCGAAAGCCCGATCGATTGCCCAACCCGGTGACGTGGTCTTGCTCTCACCCGGCTGCCCTAGCTACGACGCATTTTGCAACTATGAAGAACGCGGTGACGCCTTCGTGGCCAAGGTGAAATCGCTCGCTTCGCTTGACCCCGCACCGATCTAAATCGACGCCTGTGCCGTGCAGGAATTGCCGGGTTCAGTGCGCAATCTGCGCGTTTGGATCCTCCCCCTCGCCCGCCCATCAACCTTTCATATATTTTTCTACTTCCGTAACCACTGCATTGGTAAACAGTTAGGATCCACAATTCGTCGTGGTCTCCCGGTGCAAAATCAATGGCACGGTGTCTGCACTCCGTGTTGTTCGGCGGAACTGCGCAGTGCAGATTCCCCGATGGCAGATCGAACCGGAGACATGGGTTGTTGGCACAACGTCAGGATTCCAACCAAGTCGAACCCGCCACGAACGCGGGCGATGCGAACTGGCTTTCGTTCGATTGCGAAACCATTGGCCGATTCGTCCGCGAGTCTGCACACGTCGCGGTTGCGACCCGTTTGCATGAGTGCGCGTTGAGCACGCTCGCGGAATGCGAGGCGACCCAATGACGCACGGAATCTGGGCTTCGGTCACCGGGATGCAGGTCAACGAATACCGGCAGGCATTGACGGCGAACAACATGGCGAACCTCGACACGGTCGGATTCAAACGCGACTTCGCCATCGTTCGACAACGTCTGAACGAAGGCAGGGAGAACCCGGCAGCCCGACCTTTCGCGAGCAGTCCGTTCGATCAACTGTCGGGTGGCGCATCGGTTCGTCCGACGCATACAAGTTTTGAGCAGGGCGCACTAGAAGACACCGGGCGCTCTCTCGACGCTGCACTGGTTGGCGACGGGTTCTTCATGGTGGGCGACGGAAACGAAGTGCGCTACACGCGGGACGGTCGTTTCTCACGCAACGCCGGTGGCGAACTTGTGTTGAGCGCCGACGGCGGGCGATTCAAAGTGTTGAATACTGCGGGCCTGCCGATTCGGATCGACGACCCGACACTTGGTAAGATCGAATTCGGTGGCGACGGCAGCGTGATGCAAGGGCAGGAGACGATCGGAAAACTCGGGATCGTTGATTTCGAGAACCGCGCCCAACTCCGAAAAGCCGGTCAATCGACGTTCCAGATGATGGGCAACTCACGGCGAATCGCAGCGACAGCGGCAGTTCAAGGTGGAATGGTTGAAGCATCGACGGTCGATTCGATTGTGGCGCTGACCAATATGATTGAAGTATCCCGAGCGTATGAACTCAATGCGCGAATGATATCTTTGCAGGATGAAACCCTGGCGATGGCGACCACGCGCATCGGCCGACTCGGTTAGAAGAAGTTCTGTTTTGTCGATGGCGAATCAATACCGACTTTCGCAGCGATGCGCATTTTGCACAACGTTGCGACCTTGTCGAAACGGTTATAGGAGAAGCGTTTTATGGCGATAATGGCCCTGCACTCAGCCGCGAGCGGTATGAAAGCCCTCGACACGAAGCTCGATGTGACCGCCAACAATTTGGCGAACATCAACACGACCGGTTTCAAGCGAACCCGTGTCAACTTCGAGGACTTGCTCTATCAAACCAAGCGCGAGCCGGGTCTGCCAAACGTGGACAACGAGCCGATTCCGCATGGCATTCTGGTAGGGTTGGGTGTCCGCACCGCGGGTACGCAACTGGATTTCACGCAGGGCCCCGTTGATCCGACGGACAAAAAACTGGACATGATGATTGAGGGGCCGGGCTTCTTTCAGGTCCGCACGAACTTCGATGGCGGTCCGATCACAGCATTTACGCGAGCGGGCAATTTTACCACAAACGTGCAGGGCAACCTCGTGTTGGGCACGCGGGCAGGACCGGTACTCGATCCGCCGATCACCATTCCGCCCGACGCTACTGACATTGCCATCGGACGAAATGGCGAGGTGCGCGTTCGACAGCCGGGTCAGCAGCAGCTTGCCCAGGTCGGGCAGATTCAGTTGGCGCGGTTTGTGAATCCGGAAGGACTCAAGCAACTCGGCGGAAACCTTTATCTGGACACGGACGCGTCCGGGGTGGCGCTCACGGGTCCTCCGCAACTCGACGGCTTGGGTGCGATCGCTCAGGGGCAGCTTGAAATGAGCAACGTCGATCCGGTTCGTGAGTTGATCGCGTTGATTACGACGCAGCGGTCTTTTGAGATGAACAGTCAGGCGATCCAGACGGCAGAACAGGCGTTGCAGGTCGTCTCGAATCTAAGGCGATTCTAACAGGATGAATTGAACACACGATGAATTGAACACACGCTGAGTAACCCAATTGCATCAAGCAGGATGCTTAGAAACGACGCAAGGATTGCGACATGTTGAAAACACTGGGTGACATTCAAAACGTACTGCTGTCATGCACGTTGCTGATTGCAATTGCATCGCCCGTTCACGCGGGAACCGTTGCGCTTTGGCGCGAAGCCACCGTGGTCGATGCAGATGTCCGCATTGGTGATGTTTGTTCGTTGGACGGTTTTGAGCAGGCGGTAAAGGAGCGATTCCTCGAAGTTC
>JAADIU010000256.1 GCA_013151185.1 Planctomycetota bacterium | reverse complement strand
TTTCGATTTCCACCGTTATCGTAGGTGTAACTGATGTCGTAATCGGCAAACACACCCGGTCCAAAGCGCACCTCGCGGGTGAGTCGGCCTCGCGCGTCGTACAGATAAAGATGCTGGTTGACGACCGGTCCGGAAGGCCCCAAATTGATGACTGTTTTGTTGAATGTGGATTGGATCACGGCATTCTGCCCAAAAGGCGGATTGACAATGGAATCGTCAAAACCCCGTTCTTGGGTGGCAACAATACGCCCCGTCGCATCGTAAAAATAAGTCATGAGCTTGTTGGGCGTTCCGCTGACGAGATGCGTGATTCTGTAGAGCCACCCGTTATCGAGATATTCATAGGCAACCGAAGTACCGTTGCTGTAAGTGACGCTCTTGACCTGATCGTTGTTGAAATAGGTGTAGGTAGCTGTCGAGTCCGGTCCTGTGACGCTGAGGGCCCTGCCAGCATCGTCTACCTGCGTCGTGTATGTTTCACCTGCAACGGTAGCCGTGATTTGCCCTGTGGAATCATTGAAAGAGAAAGACTGAGAACGTTGGTTTGGCGATATCAAATCGCTGCTGATGGACCGCGAAACCTGCCGCCCAAACGCATCGAAGGATTGTGATGATACCCTGGTGCCACCTCCGGAAAACGGATAATCCAACGAGTTTTCCAGATTCGTAACCTGCCCCCGGGGTGTATAGGTGATGTCGCCATCGAAAATCTGTCCGGTCGGAACCTTTTGAAACGCGGCTACATTGTCTACCCAAGGACCAGTGGGCGACGGATCGGCTGGATTGATCAAAACTGCTCCNNGCTCCGAGGCACAAAAATGGCGTGCCTGCACAGCCTTCGCACACGGAAGATTGTATACGGCCATTTGGGCCGTACTCTGTGATACCGCCGTTTCCACCAACTTCGCCGCTCTGCCGAGTGTTTCCAGCATCATCACTCCTGCCCATCACACCCACAGGCTCAGTGAGAAGCTCAGTGTTATTCGGGTGGAGTATTGGCGAATCTCCGCGGCCAGCACCGCCGCCAACCAACTCCGCGCCCTCGTACATGACTTCCCGCTGGCCGAATTGATCGTACCGGTAATAGGTGATGGCGCCATTGGGATCCATCACCAAGGCAAGGGCACCTTTTGAGCGGCCTTCTGTGGCTCCGTTGCTGTTGTAATACCCCAGTTCCGTCACGCCCTGCCCGTTCACCCCATCGTCGGGTTCAATGATGGTGGTCAGTAACGTGGGGTCCTGCGGGTCATTGTAAAAGAAGAACCACATGTCACCTTCGGCGTTCACCGTGCTGACAAGATTATCGATTCCGTCAAAGGAATTCGACGTGACGTAGAGCAATGGATCGGTGGAAGTGGTGAGATTTCCGCGGCTGTCGTAGGCATATGCCCAGTCGTTCTGAAGCGCGTCGGTGTACTTCGTGACGTTGAAATCGCCGTCGCGCTCGACGGTGGTCGTGTGATTTAGCGGGTTGGTCATCGATTTGTGCGACGCATCGGGATACGCACGATAGGTCCACTTCTTACCGCGACGATCGAAATAGTCGGTGAGCAGGTCGCCCGTCCCTGAATCCACACCGTAAACCAACAACTGGTCCACGTTGCCCAATTCGCTCGGATCGCCAAGTTGACTGACGCGGTTTTCGGTATCGTATGCGTATGTAAACGTCTTGCCCGCACGATCGGCGGCCAAGTATTTGTCGGTAACGGCGGTGATGCGGCCTTCGGGGTCGTAACCGAAGATGATGGGGGCAGTTGCGCCGTAGACCGGATCGCGGATCTCAGCGAGCCTGGGACCGTTGAGCGAAACCTGATGTTCCAGAAACCACGAACGCGGATCACGCGAAAAGCCCGTCGAAGCGGCTTGGTTGGCCGGGTCGTGGATTTCGTAGAGCAGGTCAGAGCTCGCGATGTATCTGTATTCAATCCGCCGGCCACCGTCATCGACGATGTTGGCGATGCGCGTTAGCACCTGCCCCTGCTCCCAGTTGACGGTGAGGGTGTTCTCTGTGGAATCGAGGATGCGGATGAGCTTGCCTTCATCATCGAAGATGCGCTTGGACAGGCCTTTTCGTGTCAGCGTCCACTCGCTGTCGCCCCCATTGTATTTAAGATCATCATAGACGCCGGGCGGAGCGACGTATCCATTTGAGCCCACGGTGAAAATATTTCGGGTTCCATCGTCCTCGACGACAGTAGCCGATACGCCGAGGATGTCGTCTTCGATATGTCCCGTATACGAAACCGTCCATCCGGGCCCAAGGTCCACGCCAAAACCGTTGCTGTTGACACGATCGACGTCCTCCGAATTGTGGAACAAGGCAACGCCCAAGGAAGGTCCGCGTCCTGTGAACCCAACGATCGGCACCGCCGTAAACATCGTGCCACTCCAAGCCGTCACAGCACTGAACGGTCCGGCACCAACGCTGGCATGCCAAGCGCGCGGCGGCCCCGCCAATTGATGAGACGGTTGCGCAAAAACTTGCGTGGCGAAAACGGCAAGAAGAACGGTAGCAATGGCTGTGCGTCGGGAAGCGGCGAGCATTGTTTGATCTCCATATTTAAGTGATGGGGCAGGTTTGAATGATGGGCGCAGTGGTGCTTCGATCGTGCATCTTTTGCGAATGCGGTTTCGTCAGCATCAAACGTTCTCTCGATGGTGAAGAATCTAAAGAACCAAGCAGCCGGTAGGAATGAATTTCTGTAACTACCAAACTACTACGTCAAACGCCAGACAAAACACGCAAAGGTTAAAAATCCAGCACGACTGAGAATTCAAAATGCGCCGTGCTGGGGTGGTGACCACCCAGGTTGTCTGCGCACGTCGCGCGCAGCAACTCCACTCAACTGGGCGTAAAACAGATGCGGATTGCGCGCGCCGATTGAAAGTTTTTTTCTGACGACAGCCATCCGAACGCGCAGGAGGTTCCGTCGAAACACCGCAAGCAACGGGTCCATCGGTGCTTGCGCGAAAATCGACCGTGACAAAATCGCTGCGCGGCTATCGACCCTGGAAGCACCACCCCATCCCCACAACATGGGGGGTGATTGTTGTTTTCTCCGCCATGCTTGGACAGACCACCGGGTGTTCGGCCAAAGGTCGCGGCGGTTGACCGCCAAAACATCCCCGCCAATTTGTGGCGATTATTGCCACAGACTCATTTCTGTGTCATACTATGGGGTATGGCAGATCGGCAAACCATGAATGTATCCCTTCCGGCGGCGATGGAGCAATTCGTCCGAGCGCAGGTGGATTCCGGGCGATATCGCACGGTCAGTGAAGTCATGCGCGATGGGTTACGCCTTCTGGAAGAAGCCGAACAGCGCCGCCTCGTCGAGAAGTGGCTCTATGAGGACCTGACACCCGAAGAAGAAGCCCTGTTGCCACCTGAAATCAAGAACCGGGTGAAAGACCACTTCACCAGACTGGTCGATGAAGCACGGACCGATGTTGATGCTGGCCGCATCACCGATGGCCCGAAAGCCATGAAGCGGATCGAAGATCGTCTCCGCACCCGGTTTGAGCGCAAACCGTGAGCTACACCGTCACCGAGACCGCCGAAGGCGAGTTGGATGCGATACTGGATTACATCGCGGATCGCGACGGCCTGGAGCGTGCCCTTCGCGTTTACAACCGATTTGAGGAAGCGTTCGCCAAACTAAGCCAAACGCCGGGAATGGGTGCCACACGACGGCACTTGACCGGCGATCTCGTTCGATGGTGGCCGGTGTTCAAGTTTCTGGTTGTCTATGAAGCCGACGATGCCGGCATTACCATCTTGCGTATCGTTCATGGCGCTCGCTACCTGGAAGCCCTGTTCGATTCAGAACAATAGACGCAGTGCAAAGGTCAGGGGCGACATTCTGTGCCCTTGCGATCGATCTAACCGCCCTCCCCTGCCCCCACCGCGCCGGACCACCGGTCCGTTGTTGTATTCCCGAAGCCGAAACGTCGCCGCGTCCTCGTCGGCCTGGGT
>JAADIU010000145.1 GCA_013151185.1 Planctomycetota bacterium | reverse complement strand
TCATTCGGTGCGTCCGGGACGCACCCTACAGTTGCTTGCGATCACCGTTCACAGCGACACCGTTCACAGCAGTGGCGAGATCAATCTGGCGACGCCCAGCACCAACGAATCGCGAAACGACAACGTCTCCGGTTGCGTTGATTCGATGCGTTCCGCTTTGCTTAGCAGGGTGTCGAAGTCCTGACGAAGATTCCGCGTCAGTGCATCGTCGTAGAGAATCGTGGTCACTTCGAAATTGATGCGGAAGCTGCGTTGGTCCATGTTGGCTGACCCGACCATCGCCCACGCATCATCAACGATTACCACTTTCGAGTGCAGCAGGGCGTGGCGATACTCAAAAATTTCGACACCCGCATCGATCAACTCCTTGTAGAAACTGCGCCCCGCCCACAGGGTTAGCCAGTGGTTTGAAAATGAGGGGATCAGCAGTTTCACGCGCAACCCGCGGTAGGCAGCCGACTGCAACGCGACGATCATCGTCGTGTCGGGTGCAAAGTAGGGCGTGATGATGCACACGCTTTTTTGGGCACCACCCATCGACGACATCAGCAGGTGGTGCATTGTGCGGGCGTTGTTCTCCGGACCCGACGCGATGACCTGCACGATTTGATCCCCAGCGCTTTGCACCTCGGGAAAGAAGTCCGCGACAGGCAGCTTTTCTTTGGCGGCGTAGTGCCAGTCCTCAATGAAGATTTCTTGCAGGTGGTGAACGGCGGGGCCGACGATGCGCATGTGCGTGTCGCGCCAGGGGCCATACTTTGCCAATCGTCCTCGGTATTCGTCACCGATATTTTGACTGCCCGTGAATCCAACCGAGCCGTCAACGATAACAATCTTACGGTGGTTTCGCAGATTCACGCGCCATCGACCTCGCCACGGAACCACTGGTAAGAAGAACGCCAAGTCAACACCGCCATCGGTGAAGGAGCGTTTGAACGACCGCGGCCAATTCCAACAGCCGACGTAGTCCACCAGCAATCGAACCTTGATGCCTTCCTTGGCTTTGCGCACCAGCAGGTCTCGCAGCGACCGCCCGGTTTCGTCGGGTTGAAAAATGTAGTATTCGAGGTGGACATGGTGGTGGGCGTTTTCGATGGCCTCGACGATGGCCAGAAAATTCTGTTCATCTTCGTGGTAGATCGTCACATTGTTGCCGGTCGTGGGGACGCGGCCACTGACGCGCGTCGCCAATCTCATCACCATGGCTGCGTGGTGTTTGGTTCCCTTTTCGCCGTGCGTTTTTTCAAGGTGTTCGATCGAACGGGCCAGCAAGGGTAGAAGGCGTTCGCGATGGCGACGTCTTTGGCGGCGCGTGCGCTCCATGCGAAGTTCGCCAGCCATCAGGAAAAATACCAAACCCAGAACGGGCAGGAGTAGCAGCGTCAGGATCCAAACCAGCATCGCGCGCGGTTCGCGTCGTCGTCGCAGAACCACAACAATAGCCGCCCCCACCAGCACGAAGTCGATGACGGAGAGGATTGTGATGAATGTTGTCCAGGACATGTGTTCTTGCTCACCTCGCGTAACCGGCTTGGTGCTTTCGACGCGGTAAGCACTATACCTCCGATCATGTTGTGGCCATACATCAGGGCTTGGCTGCGGGTGGGCACTGGACGAGACGCAGCGCGTCGCTAAGCTGGCCCCGCCAGTGATTGAACAGCACCGCAATCCGTTCCCCCACCCCTGGAAGGGGCGGGGCACCCAAACCGTTCGCTCTCTGTACGAGCCCACTAAGGATGTCCGCCCATGCCCATCGTCGTCCGAAACATTTCTCTTCAACTTGGCGAGCCCGAAGAATTGGTGCTCGACCGGGTCGTGTCGCGCCTCGGAATTACCGCTGCCGACGTCCGCCATCACGCGATCGTCCGACGATCGCTGGATGCCCGAAAACACGACGATATTCACTTCGTATACAGCGTGGAACTCACGCTTGCCGGTGGGGTGGCGGCTGAGGATCAGTGCATTCGTCGCCGACGAAATCGCAACATAGAACGCATCGTTCAAAAGCCCGTGAAGGTGGTCGATCCGGGGACGGCGGGTCTTTCGCATCGTCCGGTGATCGTCGGGTTCGGGCCGGCTGGCATGTTTGCGGCGCTGCGGTTGGCCGAGTTGGGGTATTGTCCAATCGTCCTCGAACGCGGGAAATCGGTGCGGCAGCGTCACAAGGATATCATGCAGACGTTCTACCGCGACAGGCGGTTCAATCCCGAGTCGAACCTGCTGTATGGTGAAGGTGGGGCGGGGACATACAGCGATGGAAAGGTCTACACCCGCGTATCCGACCCAGCCGTGCGCGAAGTGCTTGCTACGTTCGTCCGGTTCGGTGCGAGTCCTGATTTACTGATCGACGCCAAACCGCATATCGGAAGCGATCGACTGCCCACCATTTGCAGCCACATGCAGGAACACATCAAGCGATGCGGGGGAGAAGTTCGCTTCGAGAGTCGGTTGGACGATCTTCAAATCGATGACGGAACGCTGTCTCGCGTGATCGTAAACGGTGAGGGCGAAGCGTGCGGTCCGGTGCTTTTGGCGATTGGTCATTCAGCCCGCGACACATACGCGATGCTTCAGAAGCGCCATGTTGAGTTGGAAGCACGACCGTTCCAGTTCGGCGTGCGCATCGAGCATCCGCAAAGCATGGTCAATCGGTGGCAGTATGGGGATCACGCAGCTCATCCGTGTTTGCCGACGGCGGACTATCAAGTGAACGCCAAAGGGGCAGCCGGCGGAAAGAACGACGTCTTTAGTTTTTGCATGTGCCCGGGTGGCGTCATACTTCCGACGAACGAATCGGAGGGATTGATTGCGACCAACGGTGCGAGTCGCGCGTCGCGCGGTGGCGAATTTGCAAACAGTGGTTTCGTGGTGACACTCGATCCGAAAATGTTCGGTTCTGATCCGTTGGCTGGTTTGGACTTTCAACGTGAATGGGAGTCGAAGGCGTTTGCGGCGACGGATGGATCGTACTCCGTTCCTGCTCAGCGCTGCGAAGACTTTATGGGCGACACGCATTCCAACGGCGAATTGAAAACGAGCTACCCACTTGGTGGAAAATGGTGCAGCATCAGCCAACTTCTGCCGGATAGTGTCGCCAAAGCGTTGAAGGTTGCACTTCCCATGCTGGATCGAAAAATGCCTGGATTTGCAGGCTTAGAGGGGATCATCACCGCCCCGGAGAGTCGGGCC
>JAADIU010000280.1 GCA_013151185.1 Planctomycetota bacterium | reverse complement strand
CTGAAGTCCCGGTCGGCTTGGGGGCCCCGTCACAGATCACAAAGAGCGGGCGGGGCGACGTTTTCTCTTGGTCCTGTCCATCGGTCGGCTGGGTCGAGGCATCGTCTACGGGCCGACCCGCCGACATCTCCTGGTCATCCCTCGGAACCGCAGCTTGCTTTGGCCGGCGCGACCGCTGATTTGGTTCGGAAGGTGCAGAGTTTCCTGCGGCATCTTCGGTGGAGGACTCTAAAAGTGGCACTGCAATCGGTCGCCCGTGGGCGCAAACGATCGAGCACACCAACAAGGTAACCGCGGGCACTTTTCCAAAATGACACAACGTGGAGAACATAAGGCGCGGATTATACGCTTGGGACGGGCTCTCACAAGGGTCAGGGGGCGGCAAAGATGGGAAGTCCGGAGAGAATCTGGGCGATTTTTCTCAAATGCGCCGTTTGCAACGGATGCGCATGATGACTGGCTGAGGGCATCTCGGATAGCTGTGAAATGTTGGCGTGGTAAGGACGGAAAACGGGGCGAACTTTGTGTTGTTTCAGACGTATAACAAGTCCGGTGGTATTACCCTAAGGTCAGCGTTTGCAAATAGTTGTAAGTGCGTCCACCCGAACGGCGGGTAAATGCCAAACTCGTGGAAAATCTTCTGGCGAACGGTTCGCCCGAGAGCTATAATCCGCGTGTCTGAGTAGCCGTTTGGCGGGTTTGCCCGTTCTGGTTGCTCGAGGAGTACAAGTCAGCGTTTTTTCGGCCTTGAAGGCAGTGACTTCAAGGCAATGAGACTTGAGGCAATAGACTTGAGACCTAAAAAGGCAATGACTTGAAAGCGATGAAAGGTGAGGGATAACCGTGAGTGAAGGAATGTCAGTGGAGCAAGGCCAAACCAAGCAGAGGATCGACGACCTACAGTTTTACTTGTATCAGCGGTCTCTCCATCCCGAGTTGTTTCGCATCAATCAGGTCAAGCGGATTGAGCAGCGGCGATACACGGCTGAGATTTGGGTTGTCGGTTTGTCGCATGTGGTGACGGTGCAACATCGCAAGCAATGCCTGACGGAACTCATCACAGACGACAGTGACATTCTCCCCAAAGCTGGGTTGGCGACGTCATTCCCCTTCCGCGGTGAGCGTGATCATGCGCAGTCCTTCGGTGATGACCTGCGCTACATCCTCTCTTGCCAAGTCGAACGGATGACGCCGAATTTGTTCCCGTCATCCCATCGCGACCTGATCAAGTATGCCCAGAAGCGCGGCATTTTCATGATGTTCGATGAATGGGAAAACGAGGGGATCGCACCGTTTACGTTTATCGATTTCGAGGCGCGCGAGCATGAGTTTCACGTTCATGCGTTCCATGCCTTCCCCGATTCGACGACGTTGCTCAAAACGCAGTCGATCTTTGAAGTCGGACCGGCGCGGGAACCGGGTATTTTCTAGAACCGAGTATCTTTTAGAATCAAGCCTCTTTTGGGCCGAGTATCTCTTGGTTTATTCGGTGCGTCCGGGACGCACCCTACGGGTTCACGGCACGTCGGCTACAGGATTTCGGTCGTTCCTTCCAGTTCGAGCATTGCCCGCTTGAGTTCTGTTCCACTGTCTGAGGAAAATCCGCCGATGCGTCGGCCGGCTGCGATCACGCGGTGGCAGGGCGTGATCAACGGATGCGGGTTGCGGGCCATCACGCTCCCGACTGCGCGGGCTGCGTTTGGGAAACCCGCCCGTGTCGCGAGTTCGCCGTAGCTTCGCGTGTTTCCATAAGCAATCACACGGCAAGTTCGCAAGATGGCCTTTTGAAAATCGGTCAACCCATCGAACGCCAATCGCGCCCGGAATCGAACACCGGTCTCGCCCTCAAAATATCGTTGAATGGAATCCTGCAATTCGGGATTGAGATGGGGCTCTTCAACCGCGCCGTGCAGCTCGCGCAGGCAACTCGTGTATTCATCAATTCGCGATTCGTCGGGCAGCTTCGATCGAAGCAACTGCCCACCGCGCATCACGATCGTGAACGGGCCCCAAGCCGTTGGCACCAAGCAGTAACGAACCATCGGCCCATGCTACTGCCTCACCAGCCGAGGTGCCATTCGACTCTTCCCGCGGCTACGAAGGGCACGCTGATATTCTGAAACAACGCCAGCGAGTGCAGCCAATGTTTGACGTCCCTGCTCGGAGCATTCCAAACCCACGAATTGAATTCCGATCGAAGCGAGCCCGTCGGCAGTGAGTTGAAGATGTCGGAAGATACCATCCACAACAAGCGTCTCGCCACGGGACATCGGACGGAACGAACACCCGATGGGCTCGCCCTCCTCGAATGTGTCCGGGGCAACGTCGGTACTCAAAAACCTCATGCCTCCGGCAGATAGATCCACCATCGTAGCCGTGAACACACCGTTGCCTTCCGCCTCACCGCGTTCAGACACGCCGCCCTGCCAAAACCGCACGGACACATGCCGCGCAATCGGCACGGCGCGTTGGAATACACGTCGTTGCAATTCCTGAAGTTCGGTCGGCCAATGCAGTTCGATCACGTTGACGAGCGCACCGTCTTCCTGCTGGACCGAGGTTGCACCAATCACCGATGTTGAAAACAAACACTTGCGGTGCCCACGACGAAAAGTGACACCAACCAGTTCGCCCGACAGATACGTCAGCGATTGCTCGGTAGCCGCATCGGTGGCTTCGATGAAGATGCGATCGGTTGCATCTTCAGCGGAAATGAATTTCGTCTTGCGGGAAACCCATGCCCCCTGACTGCGATTCGTCACAACGCTGAACTGATTGCGCGCAATCGCGTGGGCGAGGATGTCGTTCTTCTTGGCTTCATCAACAGGAAGAAGTGGTTTCATGATTCGGTCCGTTTCCGGCGATTTACTGTCGCCATTGCAATATCAACCGGTCCCAATACTGAGAACCGCCCGAGACTATGAGCCCAGCAATCGGGCCAACTGATCCTTCGTGCCCTCGGACTCAGCATCATCATTGAAGCAAACGCCCACAATGATTGAGTGCGCGCTGCCCGCTGCCGTCTTGTTCTTTATTGTTCCTTTGGCTTCGATGCGCGTCGGGGCAGATCCCAATTCGAACACCACGCCAATCGGCCCGCCGATGTCGAGTGAGTCCGAAAGCTCGCGTGAAATCCTGCAAGCCAATCCGTCCTGACTCAGGTTGAGCATCGCACCTTCACCGATGCGATTCGCGAACGAACTCGCGTGGGTCAAGGTGACACTCGTGCTGTCTGCAACGTGTG
>JAADIU010000146.1 GCA_013151185.1 Planctomycetota bacterium | reverse complement strand
TGATCCTGTGGATCTTCGGACGCACCAACCCGTTTCGCTTCATGTTTCAAATTCGCCAAGCCCTCTTGACCGCACTGGCTACCGACTCATCCTCTGCGACATTACCCGTGACGATCGAATGCGTGACCAAGTATGGCGGAGTCGGTAAGCAGACGGCTGGCTTTGTGCTTCCGCTGGGGTCCACGATCAACATGGATGGCACGGCGCTGTACGAAGCGGTGGCGGCTGTCTTTTTGGCGCAGGCGTTTGGTGTTGATTTGTCGATGACGCAACTGGTCATCGTCGCGGTCACTGCGACCTTGGCTGCGGTCGGTGCGGCGGGCATTCCGAGTGCGGGGTTGGTCACGTTGGTAATCGTCATCGACGCGGTCAACGGAAGCCTTGGCACGACGGCAATCCCCGTCGCGGGAATCGGGTTGATCCTGGGATTCGATCGCATCATCGATATGTTCCGCACGGTGGCGAATGTTTGGGGCGATGCGGTTGGGGCGAAGATTATTGATCGCTTGGCGAAGGATTGATCCGAACACGGGCGGACGGCTGATTTGTTTCAGCGCATCCGCCCGATTCGCAATCGCGCGATAGTCGTTCGATTTATCGCGATACCCGTTTGATTTATTCCGATTTATTCGGTGCGTCCGGGACGCACCCTACGCGCGCTTCAATTGCAACACTCCCCGTCGTGATCGACGTTCGTTCCAGCAACCGATGCCAAGCACGCGTTGCTATACGTCTGACCATCGCAACCGCACACGGGGTTGTAGTTTTGCGGGCACAGGTCAATCGGAAGGGCGCACACGCCATTGCCTTGGCAGTCTCCCGCAGCTTTGTTGCAGTACTCGGCAGCCGCGCAGTCGGTGTCGTCGGTGCATGGCGTCGTACAGGTTCCCTCGTAGTCAACGTTGACCTCGGCCAGCGCTGCGAGGCACGCGTTTCCGTAGGTTTGCCCGTCGCATCCACACACCGGAGCGTAATTCTGCGGACACGCTGCGGGTGGCGGCTGACAAATGCCTGCTCCTCCGCAATCTCCGACGGCGCGATAACAGTAACCGGGACCGGCAGCGCTGCACTCTGCGTTGGTGGTGCATGACGACACGCACGGACCATTTGTCGTGATGCTCACGCCAGCCATCAAGGCGAAGCATGAGTTCGAGTAGGTGATTTGATCGCATCCACACACGGGTGCGAAGATTTGCGGGCACGCCTGCGGCTTGTCGGCACACTCCCCGTTGACGTCGGCGCAGTTGTCCTTCAGGCAGAGTTGATCCTGTCCACATTCCGAATCGACTCGACACGTTTGTGGGCAAACGCCTTCCGAATCGACGCTCGTGCCGCCGAGTTTCGCAAAACTGCGGTTCGTATAGGTTTCACCATCGCACCCGCAAACAGGATCGTAGTCTAATGAAGGCGACTGAAGCAGCGGTTCGCACTCGCCTATTCCACCACAGTCGCCATCCTGTTTGAGGCAGAAGTTTCCAGGAATACAATCCGCATCATCGGTGCAGGGCGGAGGCAAGCAGGGGCCAGCGTTAGCGATGTTTTGCCCGGCTTGTGCGGCATCGCAGAAACTTATGTAGGTTTGTCCATCGCATCCGCAAACCGGAGACACCACGAAGCAATTGAGCGACCGCGATTGACACACGCCACCACCGCCACAGTCACCGACTGATTTGGCACAGTAGTCGGTTGGCAGACACTCCGCATTATCCTGGCATGTGGGAACGCAAGCGCCGTCGTAGTCGATGTTGAAGCCGGCTTTTTGAGCCTCGCAGGCGTTGGGATAAGTAACCCCGTCGCAGCCGCAAACCGGATCGTATATCTGCGGGCAAAGGGCGGGTTGCGCGATGCACTCGCCAACGCCGCCGCAGTCCCCGTTCGCGGTCAGGCACATCTCACCAGACTGGCAGTCGGCATTGTCTGTACAATCCGGCGGACAGGGTGCGAGCGGACCGGTGAAGTTGGATTGCATGAGCGAGTAGTCGGCGAGATCCACATCGCAATCGCCGTCGAGGTCGCCGATGGGCCGACCTTCGAGATCAACCGCCACACCCAGTGGCGTCCCGCAGCAAACGTCCTGATCGTCGGGCACGCCATCGCCATCGCCATCACAGACAAGACCCGCGATCGCAATCGACGGGATACACATACACAACGCGGCGATGCCGATGGTTCGCTTCAATGGATTCATGATTCTTCCTTACTCAGTGTGTGCCCGTGTTGGGTGACGGGCCCACCAGCCCATTCCCGCGAATGAAACGCCGACCCGCGCACGGTGAATTCGCGCTGGGGTGACGCTAGAATCAGATAGGCACCCGAAGCCGCCAATCTGACAATAGCTTCGGCACTTTCTCGCAAATCGGTGCTGCGATACACGAAAACCCGCTGGGTGAATTGCAACGTGCCCGGTTTGAGACCACAATGGCCATCTGCCAAACGAGGCCAAACTATCGCCCTGTAGATGAAATCGAATTTGGAACCTGCCCGTGCCCGATTACAAAGTCGATCTTGATGTTTACAACGGTCCGATGGACCTGCTCTTGTTTCTGATCCGGCGAAACGAGGTCGATATTTACGATATCCCCATCGCCCAGATTACAGAGCAATACGTGGCGTATATCCGGGTGCTCAAAAACCTAGACCCAAACTTAGCCGGCGAGTTTCTGGTCCTGGCGGCAGCGCTCATGGAAATCAAGTCGCGGACCCTTCTTCCCAAACCGCCCGTCGTCGAGGAAGAAGAAGACTTCACCGATCCACGCATGGAGTTGGTGCGACAGCTACTCGACTACAAACGCTTCAAAGACGCAGCCACCTCGCTGGGCGATTCATTGTCTCTGCGGGCGAAACGCCATGAACGCATCCCCGTCGTGCCACCGTTAGCCGACGACGAAGTTGATCTTGACGAGGTGCAGATTTGGGACTTGATCGCCGCATTTCAAAAAATGCTCGATGCAACCGGTGTCCGCAATCAAAAGCACGAAGTCCTCTACGATGACACGCCCATCGCTCTGCACGCTGCCGACATTCTCGATCTGTTGGGACGCGGCGATGGTGAGCAGGTGTTTCAAAAACTATTCGAGGGACGCACGAAGTCGCAACTCATCGGTTTGTTTCTCGCGGTGTTGGAACTGATTCGCAAGAGTCGTGTTCGTGCGGTACAGCGCGGAGAGTTCGGCGAAATCCAACTGCAACTGCTCGACGACGAACCCATCACCGTCGACGAGGAAACCGACTACCGCTCAAACCCAA